>CBCSVZ010000093.1:0-5106 GCA_965143695.1 uncultured Oscillospiraceae bacterium | reverse complement strand
ACAGAAAGACCCACAGAGGAACCGACACCGGAGCCCACGGAAGAACCGGAAGAGACGCCCGGAGAGGAAGACGGGGATGAGGAGGATCCGTTTGCGGGAATCAGGCGCACGCCGAAACCGAGTCCCACAAAGACGCCCAAGCCTACGGCTACGCCGAAACCGAGTCCGAGCCCGACGCCCAAGCCTACCCGGCGGCCTACCGCCAGTCCGTCACCGCTGCCCACACTGTCTCCCAGGGACTATGTGTATGCGTCCGAGACAGTGGTCTACCAGTATCCTCCCGCAGGCACGACCCTGTATAAAAATGAGACGGTCGACCTGTATTTCTATGACATCAGCAATAGCAGACTGGATCCGCTGAGAAAATACAAAACCGTATCCATAGCCCAGCCTGTGGGTCTTGGCAATAAATCCAGTATTACCTTTGCGGTATATGCCACACCCAATGACACCGGCAAGAGAGAGACCGTCTATAATAAGACCATCTATACCTCGCTGTTTCCTTTGAATGTAAAGATTCCCGTTTCCTACAGCGGCGGCACCAATGTGGCTGTCTATGTCAACAACAAGCTTTACTGTGAATATTTGATCTGGTGACGGGGTGCCTATGACAGAGAACGGCGTTATTATCAAGGGACTGGGCGGGCTTTATACCGTTGTATATCGGGGTAAAATGTTCACCTGTCCGGCAAGGGGTATCTTCCGCAAAGACAGTACGAAGCCCATGATCGGAGATCTGGTGGAGCTGTCGGAAACAGATGAAAAGGAAGGCACTGCTGTCATAGACAGAATTCTGCCCAGGAAAAATCAGCTGATCAGACCTGCGGTGGCAAATGTAGATCAGATAATCGTGGTCATGGCCGCGAAATCTCCTGCCCCGGATCTGCTTTTAATTGATAAGCTTCTGCTCCATGCCGGACAGAAGCATATTGATACCGTTATGGTCATTAACAAAACCGATCAGGATCCGGATCTGGCGGAGGCCCGGTACGAAGAGTACCGCTGTGCAGTGCCCCATATCCTGCGGACCTGTACCAGAGACGGCACCGGAACAGAGGAGCTGAAGGCGTTGATTTCCGGCAAAATATCGGTTTTAGCCGGTCAATCGGGAGCCGGCAAATCCTCTCTGTTAAATATTCTGATGGGGACGGGCGTTATGGCCACCGGAGAGCTGAGCGCCAAGACCGACAGGGGACGGCATACCACAAGGCATAATGAGATGTTTATGACCGATACGGGATTTCTCATTGATTCCCCCGGCTTCAGCCTTTTTGAAATGGAAGAACTGGAGCCTTTGGCGTTGCAAAACTTCTATCCGGAGATATATAATAACGAAGGCAGCTGTTTCTTCCCGGACTGCAGTCATACGGGAGAGCCCAGGTGCTATGTGCCGGAGCTGGTCGCGCAGCATCAATTCAGTCCCGGCCGCTATGAGAGATATCAGACGCTCTATAAGGAACTGAAAGAGCGGGAGAAAAACAAGTATAAATAATTTAAGAGAAGGCAGGTTTTTCATGTGAGAGAAATTAAAGTTGCACCCTCAATACTGTCGGCGGATTTTTCCAAATTGGGCGAGGAGATCGTTAAAATAGATAAGGCCGGCGCGGATTATGTACATATTGATGTTATGGACGGACACTATGTGCCCAACATCACCTTCGGCGCCCCTGTGGTAAAATGCGTCCGCAAGGTGACAGACATGGTTTTCGATGTCCATCTGATGATTGAAAATGCCGACAGGTATATTGATGATTTTGTCAATGCCGGCGCGGATATCATAACCGTTCACACAGAGGCCTGTACCCATTTGCACCGGGTGGTACAGTATATTCACAGCAAGGGCGTCAAGGCGGGCATTGCGCTGAACCCGGCAACTCCTCTGTGCATGGCGGAGCCCATGCTGGGAGAGGTGGACATGGTGCTGCTCATGTCTGTAAACCCGGGCTTCGGGGGCCAGAAGTACATTCCCCTTGTGACGGATAAGATCAGAGCCCTGCGCAGCATATATGACGGGGATATTGAGGTGGACGGCGGCATTGACGCCAATACGGTCTCTCAGGTGGTAGAGGCGGGCGCCAATGTATTGGTAGCAGGTTCCGCGGTATACGGGGCACCGGATATACCGGAGATCATCAGAATATTGAAAAACGGCGGCAGACGCTGAATTGAAGGAGTACAGGATATGTTTTCGGAAGAAGTTGTAAAGAATGTTCATAACGGCTCTGCCATCAGAGCCATGTTCGAAGAGGGCGCCAGACTGAGTGCCATATACGGCGCGGAAAATGTGTATGATTTTACCCTGGGCAATCCGGATCTGGAACCGGAGGCACCGGTGATCCAAAGCATTCTGGAGTATGCCCAGGCTCCCAATATTCACAAATACATGGCCAACGCAGGCTATCAGGATGTGCGGGATAAGGTGGCGGCATATACGGCAAAGGAAACCGGTGTGCCGGTGGAGGGCAGGAATGTGCTTATGATCGCAGGCGCCGCAGCGGGACTGAATGTTGTATTGAAGGCCTTGCTGAATCCCGGCGAAGAGGTCATTGCCATAGCCCCTTACTTTGTGGAGTACGGCGCTTACACGAAAAATCAGGGGGGCAGCTTCAAGACCGTCAATGCGGTGGAGGGCACCTTTGATCTGGATGTGGATGCGATCGAAAGGGCAATTACACCTAAGACGAAGGCGATCATTCTGAACTCTCCTAATAATCCTACCGGTACGGTATATCCGGAGGAGACTTTGCAAAAGCTGGCCGGTGTGTTGTCTGCCCTGGAGGCAAAGGGGCAGACGGTCTATGTGATTTCCGACGAACCTTACATTAAAATCGTATATGACGGTGTCAAGGTCCCGGCTATGCTGTCCCTTTTTAAAAATTCCATTATTGTCAATTCTTTCAGTAAATCTCTGGCGTTGCCGGGAGAGCGAATCGGCTATATTGTTGTCAATCCTGCCATTGACGGCGCGGAGCTCTTAATGGACGGCATGATCATCTGTGCCAGGACGCTGGGCTATGTAAATGCGCCGTCCCTGTTTCAGAAGGTCATCGCCGACAATCTGGAGCTGGCCACCGGGGTAGCCTCCTACTATGAGAGAAGAAATGTGCTCTATGATATTATAACGAGGGCAGGGTTCTCCTGCCGCCTGCCGGAAGGAGCATTTTACCTGTTCCCCAGGAGCCCTGTCCCGGACGACAAGGCTTTCTGCAATAAGGCGCTGGAGCACAATCTGATTGCGGTAAGCGGCGCGGGCTTCGGTTACCCGGGATACTTCCGCCTTGCCTACTGTGTCAGCATGGACAGCATCAAGCGCTCTGAGAAGGCTTGGATGGAACTTGGAAAGGAGTATGGTCTGATATGATACCGATACCGGAAAAGCGAATTTATAATTTTGAACGATACGGCCTGGGTCTTTTTGTACACTACGGACTGTTCAGCCTGATGGGTCAGGGCGAATGGGTACAGAATGCCAAGGGAACCGCTCCGGCGGAGTATGCCAAGCTGGCGGATTCCTTTACGGCGGAGCAGTTCAGCGGGGAACGTCTGGCCAAAATGGCCCATGACGCCGGAATCAAATATATCACTTTTACCACCAGACACCACGACGGCTTCTCCCTTTACGATACCAGAGGACTCAACACCTTTGATGCTCCTCACAGTGCGGCAAAGCGCGATTTGGTAGAGGATTTTGTCAACGGCTGTAATAAGTACGGCATCGTACCTTTTCTGTACCACACCACGCTGGACTGGCGGGTACCGGAGTTCGAAAATGATTTTCCGGCCTACCAGCAGTATCTGCGGGAAAGCGTTAAAATACTGTGTACCAATTACGGCAGGATCGGCGGTCTGTGGTTCGACGGAAACTGGTCCAAGAACGCCGACTGGGAGGAGGATGCCCTGTACGGCATGATCCGAAAGTACCAGCCGGAGGCGATGATCATTAACAACACCGGGCTGGATAAGCTGGGCCAGACCGGTCACTATGAAATTGATGCCGTGACCTTTGAACGGGGAAAGCCTTTCCCCATTAACGGAGACGGCGCCAGAAAGTATCTGGGCAGCGAGGTCTGTCAGATCGTCAACAGCCACTGGGGATATGCAAAAAATGACTTTGCCTACAAAAGCGTGGAAAGCCTGCTTCACGAGCTGGCCACCTGCCGCAGATACGGGGCAAATTATCTTCTGAATATCGGACCTCAGCCGGACGGAAGCATCCGTCTGATTGAACAGGGAATTTTCGAGGAAATCGGAAAATGGGTTTCCGTATACGGCGAGGCTGTCTACAATGTGCGTCCTGCCAGGGATGTTGTGTGCGAGGGCGAGAACTTTGTGCTGAAGGCCGACGAAGACGGAATATACTATCTGTTTGTGCCGGGCATGGGGGTCCTGGGTCCGGGCAATGTCATGTTCCATGTGGAAAATATGGTGAAGACTGTTATTCAGAACTTCCCGGCTCCCATCAAGAGCATCCGCTGGATCGAAAATGACGAGGAACTCAAATTCACACAAGACGGCGGCGATGTAACCGTGGACTGCACCCAGTATGAATACGGACGAAACTATGTGGTGCGCGTGGCGCGGATAGAGGTATAGCTGATTAGCGGGACTGATCTGTCGGCCGACACATCGGAACGGCACAAGAAGCCTTGAAATTTTCATGAAAGCTGTGCGGCGTAGCACAGCTTTTCTGCATGAAATTGCCACTCTTGTGCCAGATAGCACAAGTCCTGAAATGTGGTGCGCTTTTCTTGTGCGGTTCGGCACAATTTTGCTAAGTTATGGGGTGCTTCTTGTGCCCCAAGGCCGGCTTTCCCCTCCCGGCCGGGGCAGGGTAAAATTTTACATGGCTTTGGTATCGTATTTTACACACCTTCCTCTATAATCTGAGTGTACACAAAAATAAATTTACAGATGGAAGGTGTTTAGAATGAAAAATTTGAAAAAATTGACGGCCTGTGTGCTCGCTGTAATATTTGCGGTTCTTTCTCTGGCAGCTTGCACAGACAGCGCCCGGCTGACTGATAACGGTCCGGCTGGTGAAGTCCTTCTGTACGAATCTACAGAAAGCACGAATACAGCGCTGACCGGAGATGCCGACTTTACAAG
>CBCSVZ010000092.1:0-5122 GCA_965143695.1 uncultured Oscillospiraceae bacterium | reverse complement strand
AAGTCTTCCCTGCACCCGAATCTCTATCAGCAGGATCGGTGATTCCGTCAAATCAAAAGATACCAGTTTTCTTTCCGCCTCCGGATAACCGCCGTCTAAAAAGCCCGGACGGAATCCGGGCCTTTTGCACAAAGAGCAGTAAAGACTCTGCTCTTCCAATGTCATAAAATCGCTGCAGCAATGTCCTCTCCGGGACAGCTCCGCCAATCGCTTTTCTGTCATGGCTTCTGCTCGCTAAATGTTATAGTAGTTGATCAGGCAGCCGGCCAGAATGATTTCCCGCTCCGCCTCGGAAAGCTCCGGAAGCTTCAATACACAGGAATCCACTGCACCGCTTGTCCTGTAAACCGTACAGGGAACCGTCTCGGTACCCTCCTCTACGGCTTTACGGATTCCGGGAATATAGATACGGTCTCCGACGCTCAGAGCCAGCTTCTCAGGCTCCTCTGTAATAAAGGGCAGCATTCCCCAGTTGATCAGATTACTTCTGTAACGCTTGGTAGCATATGCACAGGCAATATTGGCAAAGCCGCCCAGTACCTTCTGGCAGGAGGCTGCCTGCTCTCTGGCAGAGCCATCGCCCGGTTTCACGGCATATACAACGCTGCCGATGCCGGTAGTGGCAGCCATGGCGGACGGGTCTCCTATCCCCCGGAACATTTCCGCGCACTCCTCTGTATTGCCTGCAAGTCTGGCCTGCTCCATGGCGCTGATGCGCTTTGCCCGGCCTACATAGGCAGGATCCTTTCGGTACAGGGTAAACTCTGCGAGCCGCATGGGATTGGACCGGTAGGAAGAGGTCTCTCCGCTGGGGATCAGCTCATCCGTAGTAGTCACAGGATCCTGGATCACACAGGCCGCTTCCAGAATCAGATTGTCGGCCAGGGCTGTCATTTTAGGCCAGTCGGTAATATTGGGACCGATCTTCAGTTCCGTCTCCGGCTTCGCTTTTCCAAAACCCTGATAGACCCGGTTCTCATATACGGACCGGTCAAAGTGGTATTCTGTCTTACATTCCGGCAGCTCCACTTCCGTAGCGGGAGTCAGCACGCCGCCGTTCATGGCCGTAGCCGCAATGGAACGGGCATCCATAAGGGCTACCCAGGAAATCTGTCCGTCAGAAGGCTTGGAGCCCTCTCTGTTGGGGAAGTTTCTGGTGGTATGGCGGATGCTGAAGCCGTTGTTGCAGGGCACATCACCCGCACCGAAGCAGGGACCGCAGAATGCGCTTCGGATGGTAGCGCCGACTTTCATGAGCTCCGCAATGGCGCCGTCCCTCACCAGTTCCATAAAGACAGGCTGGCTGGCCGGATATACGCTTAAGTTAAATGCCCCTGTGCCGATATTCTTATCTTTTAGCATCTGCGCAGCGATATAGGTGTTCTCAAAGGTACCGCCGGAGCAGCCGGCAATGACACCCTGATCGGCAAGAACCTTACCGTCTCTGATTTTATCCGTAAGCCGGTAATCCTTTACCTTGCTGCCGTACTGGGCAACGCCTCTGTCCTGAGCCTCTTTCAGGATATCACCCGGATTCTGTATAAATTCCTTTACTGTATATACATTGCTGGGATGGAAAGGCAGCGCGATCATAGGCTCTATAGAAGAAAGGTCTACCTCAATATAGGAATCGTAGTAGGCCTCCTCCTGAGGCTCTAATTTTTTGTAGTCCTCCGGTCTGCCGTGAATATCATACCATTCCTTTACTTTTTCATCGGTCGTCCAGATGGAACTGAGACAGGTCGTTTCTGTGGTCATAACATCAATACCGTTTCTGTAGTCGGCAGTGAGGTTGGCAACGCCGGGACCCACAAACTCCATAACCTTATTTTTCACATGTCCGTCTTTAAATACAGCTCCTATAATAGCGAGAGCCACATCCTGGGGGCCTACGCCCGGTTTGGGAGCCCCTGTCATATAAATGGCTACCACTTTGGGATAGCTGATCTCATAAGGCCGGTTCAGCAGCTGTTTCACCAGCTCCGGTCCGCCCTCTCCCATGGCCATGGTACCCAGAGCACCGTAACGGGTATGGCTGTCTGACCCGATCAGCATCTTACCGCAGCCCGCCATCATCTCTCTCATATACTGGTGGATAACCGCCTGATGGGCTGGCACAAAGATACCGCCGTATTTCTGCGCGGCAGACAGGCCGAATACATGGTCGTCTTCATTGATGGTGCCGCCTACAGCACACAGACTGTTGTGGCAGTTGGTCAGTACATAGGGAACGGGAAATTCCTTCAGGCCGCTGGCTCTGGCTGTCTGGATGATTCCCACATAGGTGATGTCGTGAGAGGCCATAGCATCGAACCTGATCTTAAGCTGTTCTTTGCTGTCTCCCGTATTATGCGCCTGTAAAATTCCATAGGCGATGGTCTTGGTTCTGCCCTCTGCTTTCATGCTTTCTGAAGCTTCGGGATTCTCTATTAATTTTCCTTTTCGGTAGAAGGCTCCGTTTGTCTTTACATTAACCATTTTATCCACAAATCCTTTCCTAACATTTCCTGCTAATTATATACGACTTACCAGGTTCTTGCAAATTTCTTCTCTGCCAGCTGCAGCATACCGGCAATTCCGCCTACCGCTGCCGCGGCACAGATCACAAAGGCGGTAAGATAGCCCGCCGTCTCGGGGATGAGCTTTACTGACGCAAGAATCAGGGGAATTTCAAGCACTAAAGTCAGCAACAAAGCCGCCAGCATGGCCAGCATGCCGTTTACATTCTGCTTCATGGCCTCTTTCTCCTGATTCCATATGAGCTTCGGTCTGGCAATATCCGGCATCATCTGGATTCCTGTAAGACCGGGCCCTGCTCCCAGCGATAAAACCGCTGCCGCCAGCATATGTGTCGGGCGTAAGGGAACAAATACCCGAAATGCAAGAAGCATAAACACTGCACAGAGAAAATACATGGAGCAGCCGGCCAGCAGCCGGCCTTTCATCTGGGTCCGCACAGGTACGGGAATGGTCTTGCAGATCCAAAAGGCGGGCCCTTCTCTGGAAAGAGTGGTAGAGCTGATCATCCCCATACCGCCTATAAATACCGTCATACCCGTGATGACAGCCACTGCGGCGGAAGGATATTGCTCAATAAGCCCCGCCAGCATTCCTAAGGAACCCTCCTGCCTGCCTGCCGATAAAAACATAAACACCACGATAACAGGCCCCATCACAATATTGAAAAGGCCGTTTACGGCATATACCGGCGAACGCAGAGCCAGTCTCCACTCCTTTACAAACATGGCCTTAACCGGTCCCGCCGCACGAAAGCTCTTCCGGGACAGACCGGCCTTCTTCTTCACAGCCGAATAGCTCAGCCGCCGCAGCACATCAAAATAATACCGGCAGCCCAGCCAGATACACAAAAGTCCCGGTACAGCCTCTGCGGCGATCAGGCCCAGAAAACAGAGCAGTCCGGATATTCCTCCGGTGGTAATCGCCCCGGCCAGCAGCCCCGCCCCGGGTAAAATATAAGAAACGGTGCTGATCATATCCGCTTTGCTGCTCAAAAAGCCTTCCATAATGTTTTCTTCCGTGCCGCCTGCAGAACCCGAATTCAGATACAGATTTCCCAGGAAGACAGCGGCAAGCAGCAGAAAGCTGAATACCGTCACCAGCAGTTCCTTGTGCCGGGACCTTCCTGTGGCCACCATGATCCCCAGCATAATGACAGAGGCCAGACACAGGGGAAGTACGGGGAACAGCAGAATTCCCGGTATGCCGTACAGCCACAGCCACAGGCTCATCCCGTTAAAGATACCGTAGATCACCATCACAGGCAGTATCAATACTGCAGCCGTAGCCAGCTCCGTAAGATAGGCCATGAAGAGATTCACCAGAAATATGTATTTTCCCTTTATGGGCAGCGAGGCCATAAATTCTCTGTCATTCCCGCCGAACATCATGTTAAAGGCTGAAAAAAGGCTTGTAATAAACAGCAGAATCTGAACTGCCGTCAGCATAATGACCGGCATCAGTTCCGGTTTCCCCATGCTGTTGGCGGCCAGCTGTATCAATACCGCCATAACGATATAGACAAAGCCCAGACAGCCTATGAGAAACAGCGCCAGCAGAAGCCCCAGTATAAATTTTACCTTGCCGCCGGAATCGCTCTGCAGCAGGAATTTCAACTGTCCCAGACCCGTTGTGTACCGGAATCTGAATCGAAAAAAAGTCTTAAGAGCGCTCATACTGCACCGGCCTTCTCTGTTACAGAAAGGAAAATGCTTTCCAGAGAACCGTCGCCCCGGGCTTTCTGCTTCAGCTCGTCAATCGTCCCTACGGCGGCCAGACGGCCCTGATTGATGATCCCGATCCTGTCACAGAGCTTCTCCGCCACCTCCAGGACATGGGTGGAGAAGAACACCGTATTTCCTCTGGCACAGTGGGCCTTCATTTCCTCCTTCAGCAGGTGGGCGGCTCTGGGGTCAAGGCCTACCATGGGCTCGTCCAATACCCACACCCGGGGGGAATGGATCAGAGCGCCCATGATCACGATTTTCTGCCGCATACCGTGAGAATAGCTTTTGATACGGCTCGCCAAAGCCTCCTGCATTTCAAACATTTCACTGTACTTGCGGATCTGCTTTTCCCTTTGCTCTGAAGGGACGCCGTATACATCGGCCATAAAGGTAAGGTACTCCAGGCCTGAGAGCCGCTCGTACAGATCCGGGGAATCAGGCACATAGCCCATCATAAGCTTGGCCTCCACAGGATTTTGTATCATATCCTCCCCGTTAATATAGATGCTGCCGCTGTCAGGAGGAATGATCCCTGTAATCATTTTTATCGTAGTACTTTTGCCCGCACCGTTCGGGCCGATAAAGCCGAATATTTCCCCGTCGTTCACAAACAGATCCAGATGATCCACGGCCGGCTTTGCTCCCCGGCTGTAGGTTTTGGTCAAATTGGACAAAGATATCATTTTTGCTCTCCTTTCGGACTTGTAAAACTGCTACCGAAACAATATAATTATAGCATGTTTTTCTATGATAAGAAAGGAAACATGACAGGATGAAATTCAGACCTTGCATTGATATCCATCAGGGAAAAGTAAAACAGATCATCGGTTCTACCTTAAGAGACAGCGGAGCCGCGGAAAATTTTGTGGCAGATAAAG
>CBCSVZ010000091.1:0-5142 GCA_965143695.1 uncultured Oscillospiraceae bacterium | reverse complement strand
GATTCTGGCAACGGCAATCATGGCGATCGTAATATCCTTCTTCGGACCTTTCGTTACCTTCCTGGCTACCATACCCAGCTGTGTAATGGGTGGCGTATGTATTACCCTCTACGGCTTCATTGCGGTATCCGGTCTTAAAATGGTACAGAAGGTTGACCTGAACGAGAATAAAAATCTGTGTGTTGTATCTGTGATCCTGATCGCAGGTATCGGCGGTATGACCCTGAAAATCGGCCAGATCACACTTACAGAAGTAGCCTGTGCTCTGATCCTCGGCATTATTGTAAATCAGGTGCTGGGAAGAAAGAAGTCTGCCGATAAAGAATAAGAAGAATTATCAGCGTGATTCCAATGCGGGGCCGTCCTTTGGGCGGCCCTTATTTGATTGTAAAAGAGAATCACGGCGGCTTCTCATACAAGAACAATGCTTAAACGATCTATTCTTGTATAAAAAACAGCGGCTTACCCCAGTAAAATCGTTGATTCGTACAAGTTTCCCTGAGAATACAGGCTATCTTGTACGCAACGGGCAGGTCTAAGGCCCTTTCTCATACAAGAACCTTAGCTCAATAGAGTAATCTTGTATGAAAACGCGGCCAAATTCCGATTTAGTTAAATTCCTCATACAAGAAACCGAATAAAAAGGTATCATCATGTATGAAAACACAAGGAGCTTTACAATAAGGCTTTTTTATCATGAGAATGGAATTTATTGTTATCGGAGATGAAGAACAGCGAGGAAATAATCAACCTTCCAAAGCGCGTTTCCCTCTTGTTTTTAAAAGCACTTATGATATAATTTTGCAAAATCAAAATCCTTATCATGCCAGGAGGAATTTTACCATGGAACATATTTTAGAATCCAGGCGCTTTGCAAAGGCCCGGGAACAGGCAGAGGCAATGCTGAAGAAAATGTCTCTGACGGAGAAGGTGGGACAGCTTTCCCAGTTCGGTACTTCTATTTATTCAGAGGATGAGCAAAGCTATGAAGACCATTTTACCGAGGGAAAGGTGGGCTCCTACCTTACCATCCGGGGAGCCGAAAGGACCAACGGCATACAGAAAATGCTTCTGCGGACTACACGGCTTCCGATCCCCGCACTTTTCGCAGATGATGTGATTCACGGATACAGAACCACATTTCCCACGCCCATAGCTCAGTCCTGCACCTGGAATCCGGAGGTCACCCGCAGATGCAATGAGATCGCCGCAAAGGAGGCCTATCGGGGTGGCCTGAAATGGACCTTTGCTCCCATGGTGGATATTGCAAGAGATCCTCGCTGGGGACGTATTATGGAAGGGTACGGAGAGGATCCCTATCTCTGCGGACGGTTTTCCGAGGCGGCTGTGAAGGGCTATCAGGGAGAAGGTGAGGAAGCGCTGGGAAAGGACCGCCTTCTGGCCTGCATGAAGCATTTTGCGGCCTACGGGGCCTGTATCGGCGGACGGGACTATAACTCGGCGGACATGTCCGACCAGACGCTGTACGATGTCTATCTCCCTTCTTTTCAGGCAGGACTTGACGCGGGTGCGGCAACGGTAATGTCCGCCTTTGAGGACCTGAACGGCGTGCCGGCAACGGCTAACCGCTATCTTCTCACTGAGATTTTAAGAGAACAGATGGGCTTTCAGGGCTTTGTAGTCAGTGATGCGGGCGCGGTTCACGAGCTTGTTCCCCATGGTTTTGCAGAGAACGAAAAAGATGCGGCGTGCAAGGCCTTCTCCGCCGGATGTGACATGCTTATGGCAGGAGACCTCTACAACGATTCTCTGCCGGAGCTGCTGGCCGAGGGTAAAATTACAGAGGAGCAGATAGACAATTCAGTCCGGACGATCCTTACCATGAAATACCTCTGTGGATTGATGGAGGATCTCTACGTGGAGGAAGAGGGAGAAAACTGCTTCTTCTGTGCGGAGCATATGGCGGTTGCCCGGGAGGCGGGAAGAGAATGTGCTGTATTACTGGAGAACAACGGAATTTTGCCCCTGGCGGCCGCTGGTAAGAAAATTGCCTTAGTGGGACCTCTTGCCACAGATGATGGGGATAGCAGATTTCACCTTCTGGGGGGCTGGGCCTGTATGTGTGACCCTTCTCAGACCGTAACAGTTTCCGAGGGTCTGAGAAAAGCGCTTGATGGGTCGGCCGAACTGGTGACGGCGAAGGGGTGCCCTATGGGCGGTGAAATAAAGGCGGAGGAGCTGGAGAAAGCAGTCAGGCTTGCTGCTGAAAGCGATTTCATCATTGCTGTGATGGGGGAGGAGGCAGGCATGTCCGGAGAGGCTGCCAGTCTGGCCCATCTGGAGCTTCCTTCCTGTCAGAGAACGCTGATCAATGCCCTTATTGATACGGGAAAGCCTGTTGTGCTCCTCGTTTCTGCCGGCAGACCCCTGCTGCTACAGGAATTCAAGGACAGAGTCGCGGCGCTTATGCTCATCTGGCAGATGGGAAGCAGCGCGGGGGACGCGGTTGCCGACCTGCTCTTGGGAAAGGCTTCTCCATCGGGACATCTGACGGTTTCCTTCCCCGTGTGCGAAGGGCAGATCCCCGTGTATTACAACTACCACAATACCGGACGTCCCGCACGCGATCAGTGGCAGTTTGAGTCGAAATACCGGGATTGCGATATCGCACCGCTGTATCCCTTTGGTTACGGAAAATCTTATACGGAATTTCTCTATGAGCATATCCGGCTTTCTACAGATACTATTTCCCCGGAGGGGGCGATCGAGATTACGCTGACTGTCCGCAATGTGGGAGGCTATCCGGGCGCTGCAGTGGTACAGCTGTATGTACGGGATCTTGTGGGCAGCAGAGTCCGTCCTGTCCGGGAACTCAAGGGCTTTGAAAAAGTTTTCCTTTCTGTGGGAGAGGCCAAAAAAGTGACCCTGCGGTTGGAGGCGTCGAGCCTTGCTTTTCATAATGACAGGATGGAGAAGGTCGTGGAGCCGGGAGAATTTAAACTCTGGATTGCCGAACACGCCCTGGACTGTACGCATGAGTTTTCCTTCCGCGTGTCGGATGGTTTGTATCCAAAGGAGGATTTTTGAAGTTTATAGATACAATCTTGTATCCAATCGCTGTAAAAACAAAAAATCAGATACAATTCCGAGTATTTCACAGCGGAATTTGTATCTGATTTTCTTGATATAGAGACAATAGATACAACTTTGTATCTGTTTTTAAGAAAAACGAGCGTTTGGATACAAAGGGTTACTGTAGCATCAGCTGGCAGACGAGATTACTGATCTCGGAGGGATTTTCCAGGGGCAGGCCGCTGACAAGACGCGCCTGGGCATATAATACCTTGCTGTAATTTGCCAGCTTGTCTTTATCCGTCTCAAAGAGATCCTTCAGCTTTTCGGCAATGGGATGATTTCGGTTGATCTCCAGAACCAATTCCGCTTTTACCTGGTGCTCCTCGGCGCCGGGCATCTTATTGAGCACCTTCTCCATTCCTACGGACAGGGCACCTTCGCTGGAAAGACAGGCGGGGTGGTTTTGCAGTGTATTGGTAAAACGGACGGCATGCAGACCTTCGCCGATGCTTTCCTTGATAAAGTCAAACAGATCCTTTGCCTTTTCGTTTTCCTCTTTCAGACTTTCCTTTTCCTCATCAGAAGAAATGTCCAATTTATCAGTGCAGACATTGGAAAATTCCTTTTCCGCATAGCTTTGCAGTACCTGAAGAGCAAATTCGTCTACATCCTCAGTCAGATAGAGTACTTCGTAGCCGTGTCCAATGACGGATTCTACCTGAGGCAGCAGGGCAATTTTTTCAACAGTATCGCCGGAAGCATAATAGATCTTTTTCTGCTCCTCTTTCATCCGGGAGACATATTCCTTCAGGGTTACGAGCTTGCCCTCATGGGAAGATTTGAACAGGATCAGATCCTGTAAAATATCCTTGTGCATTCCGTAATCGTTGTAAATACCCCATTTTAACTGAGAACCGAAAGCGGTGTAGAACTGCTCATACTTCTCACGCTCAGATTCCAGCATTTTACCCAGCTCGCTCGCAATCTTCTTTTCCAGGGCCTTTGCGATGACCTTAAGCTGCCGGTCCTGCTGCAAGGTCTCTCTGGAGATGTTCAGAGAAAGATCGGAGCTGTCCACAACACCTTTTACAAAGCTGAAATGATCCGGAATCAGCTCTTTGCATTTATCCATGATCAGTACGCCGCTGGAGTACAGCTGCAGCCCCTTCTCATAATCCCGGCTGTAATAGTTATAGGGGGCGTGGGAGGGTATGAAGAGCATGGCCTCATAGTTGGAGGTTCCCTCGGCCTTCTGGCGGATGACCTTCAGGGGAGCTTCGTAGTCGTAAAATTTCTCCCGGTAGAAGGTTGCGTATTCTTCCTCCGTTATTTCAGAGGCGCTCTTCTTCCAAAGGGGAACCATGCTGTTGAAGGTTTCCTCTTCGGTTACGGTTTCATACTCGTCCTTGCTGCCTTCCTTCAGGTGCTGGTGCTCTACCTGCATTTTGATCGGATAGCGGATGTAGTCGCTGTATTTCTTCACCAGACTGCGGAGACGGTAGTCATCCAGATATTCACCGTATTTTTCGTCCTCGGTATCATCCTTTAAATAAAGGGTGATTACGGTTCCGGCGCTCTCTTTGCTGCAGGGGGTAACCGTATATCCGTCCGCGCCGCTGGACTCCCAGCAATAAGCCTCATCTGCACCGTATGCCCGGCTTTCCACGGTGATTTTTTTCGCTACCATGAAGGCCGAGTAGAAGCCCACGCCGAACTGTCCGATAATGTCGATCTGCTCCTGAGAGCCGTTTTCAGCATTGTTCTTAAAATCAAAGGAGCCGCTTTTGGCGATGGTACCCAGATTATTCTCCAGCTCTTCTTTGGTCATACCGCAGCCGTTGTCGCTGAGGGTGAGAATGCGATTCTCTTTGTCCGCGGTTAAACGGATTTCATAATCCTCATGCTTTAAGGTTACGGTCTGATCGGTCAGAGAGCGAAAATACAGCTTGTCAATTGCATCGCTTGCATTGGAAATCAGCTCCCGCAGAAAAATTTCCTTGTTTGTATAGATGGAGTTCACCATCATATCCAGCAGTTTTTTAGATTCTGTTTTAAATTGTTTTTTTGCCATAATGTAATTCCTTCTTTACAGGGTTTTGTTGATCC
>CBCSVZ010000090.1:0-5146 GCA_965143695.1 uncultured Oscillospiraceae bacterium | reverse complement strand
GAGGATGTGAGCAATCTGTTCTGATCAATGGCCTTAAGCGCTCTGCGGCTGGCATTGAACTCTGTTGGCAGGGTAACCAGCTGGAACAGTGTGCTGAGGGCGAAGCAACCCACTCCTACATAGGCGATGTTGATAAAATAGCTTCCTGCGTATGAGAAGCAGATCCCCAGAAGAATCAGGGGGAGGGCCAGCCTGGAACCGATATTTGTGGCGGGAATGATCATGTTCCTGAATTTCAGCGGCCTGTAATTTTCCGCATGCTGAACCGCGTGGCCCGCTTCGTGGCAGGCTACGCCTATGGCTGCCACGGAAGAGGAACCGTATACCTCAGCGGAAAGATGGATGGTCCGATCCCTGGGATCGTAGTGGTCTGAGAGTTTCCCGGAGGCGGTTCCGATGGCAACATCGTATACGCCGTTGGTCTCCAGCACTCTGCGGGCGGCCTCTGCGCCGGTCAGACCGGAGGTGCAGCGTATTCCCGAATATTTTTTGAAGCTGCTGTTTACTTTAGCGCTGCATATTAAGGAAAAGATAACAGCCGGAAGTACCAGCACAATATAAGTCCAGTCGATATACATTTTCATACCTTCTTATTTTTATTATTGTCTTTTCATTTTACCACCGGAAACAGGAGCGGGCAAATTTGCGTGATAATGGGCGGGTATTTTAGGGTGGATTAGTGGGTGATTTGCCGCCACGGTCAACAGGACGGGTATTTTAGGGCGCCTTGTTGACCGGGACAACAAGCTGAATGGTCTGACGGTCAACAGGACATGCGTTTTAGGTTGAACTGTTGACCTGTGCACGTTACCCGGCTCCAAAATCGTCAACAAGGTGTGCATTTTGGGTTGAACTGTTGACGACATGGGGTCTGACCCCTGTCCGGTCGTCAACAAGGCGCCCTTTTTTCAGAAAATGCTGACCAGGAGGGCAGCACTACCCCCTGAACTGCTACTGTGTGTTGACCGTAAGAGCCTGCCCCCGGATTTCTACCAAACGGGAAAAGAAAAAATTGACTTTTACAGCCAATTTTTGTATAATTACGAAGATTTATTTTTTTATAAGAACTTCTGCATAACATTTACCCAAAATGCAGATTTTAACTATTAATTTATATGGAGTTGGGGTGTGTAGGATGACGGCAAGAGAAAGAATAGAATGTTTATTTGACAGTGGTACTTTTGTTGAAACTGACGCCTATGTAGTATCCAGAGCAGCAGAATTGAATGCTGACAAGGTTCCGGGAGACGGTATCGTGACCGGATACGGTACAATAGACGGAAGACTGGCGTATGCGGCAGCTCAGGACGCTTCCTTTATGGGAGGTGCCATAGGTGAAATGCAGGCAAAGAAAATGGCAGACACCGTTGCAAAGGCAGCACAGATGGGAGCACCGTATATTGCAATGATTGATTGCAGCGGAGCCCGTATCCAGGAGGGAATTGACGCGTTAGCGGGATTCGGACAGGTTATATCAGCCATGTCATCCGCCTCCGGCGTTATACCCATGATTGCTGCGGTGATGGGACCCTGTCCCGCAGGAATGAGCATTGCAGCACAGATGGCGGATATGATCCTTATGACCAAGGACGCCAACATGAGCGTCAACGGCGCAGAAGCTCTGAAAGCAGCCGGCAATCCGGAAGCCAGTGATAAGACCGTAGGCGGTGCGGAGATGAACGCCGAGAAGAACGGATGTGTACATTTTACCGCAGACAGTGACGAAGACTGCATTGCAAAGCTGAAAGAAATATTTACTGTTTTACCGGATAACAATCTTTCGGGAGCGCCGGCGGAAATCTGCGGCGACGATCTGAACAGAGCGGCCGGTGAGTTGAATTCGCTTACAGATAAAGAAGATTATGATGTAAGGGATGTAATCCGTGCGATTACGGATAACGGGTATTTCCTGGAGGTTCATGAGAAGTTTGCCGGGAATATGGTAGTGGGCTTCGGTAAAATGAACGGTTCGGTTATCGGTATCGCGGCCAATCAGAATGCGGTGCAGGAGGGCGCTCTCAGCGTCAAGGCCTGTATCAAGGCTTCCCGCTTTGTGCAGTTCTGTGATTCCTTTAATATTCCTGTGCTGACACTGACGGACACAGCAGGCTTTGTTCCCTGTATGTGTGAGGAGAAGCAAGGTCTGGCAAGAGCCCTGTCCAAGCTGGTATATACCTTCAGTCAGGCAACGGTAGCCAAGGTTAATGTGATCATCAATAAGGCATACGGAAGCGCTTATGTGGCCATGAACAGCAAGAGCCTGGGAGCGGATTTCACCTATGCCTGGAAGGGTTCGGATATCGCACCTATGGATCCTATTGCCTGTGCAAGTGTGCTGTATCATGACGAAATAGCGGCTTCCGAAGATCAGGCTGCCTGCAGAAAAGCAAAAGCCGCGGAATATCGGGAGAACTACGGAACCCCTCTGCATGCAGCAGCAAGAGGTTATGTGGATGATGTGATAGACCCTTCCGCAACAAGAGCCAGGGTAATCAGTGCTTTTGAAATGCTGGCAACCAAGAGAATGAGCGGTCCGGCAAGAAAACACGGGAATAAATAATAATCAGGAGGTACGGTCAATATGAAAAAGTTCAATGTAACGGTAAACGGTTCTAAATATGAGGTTGAAGTTGAGGAAGTAGGCGGATCTTTCGCTCCTGCTGCTCCTGTGGCTCCCGCGGCTCCGGTTGCTCCGGCAGCAGCTCCCAAGGCGGCTCCCGCTCCGGTGGCTGCAGGCAGCGCCGGCGGTGTTAAGCTGGAAGCTCCCATGCCCGGAACGGTTTTGAAGATCAATGTAAAGGTTGGAGATTCCGTGAAGAAGGGCGATACGGTTCTGATTCTGGAAGCCATGAAAATGGAAAATGAAATTGCGGCTCCTGCAGACGGTGTGATTGCTTCTGTCAATGTTGCACAGGGAGCTTCTGTCAATACAGGTGATGTTCTGGCAACATTGAATTAATGAAGCGGGGTGAATAACATGGGAAAGGTTAAGATTACAGAGACCATTCTCCGGGACGCACATCAATCCTTGATTGCCACCAGAATGTCAACGGATGAAATGCTTCCGATCGTAGAGAAACTGGATAATGTGGGCTACAACGCTCTGGAAGCCTGGGGCGGCGCAACCTTCGATGCTTCTCTGAGATTCCTCAATGAGGATCCCTGGGAAAGACTGAGAAAGATAAAAGATAAGGCCAAGAAGACCCCCTTGCAGATGCTGCTCAGAGGCCAGAACCTGTTGGGCTATAAGCATTACGCAGACGATGTCGTGGACTATTTCGTACAGAAGGCAGTGGCCAACGGTATCAATATCATCAGAATATTTGATGCCCTGAATGATACCAGAAATATTGAGCGTGCCATGAAGGCCACAAAGAAAGAGGGCGGCCATGCGCAGGCCTGCTTCAGCTATACCGTGAGTCCTTATCACAGTCTGGATGTGTTTGTAAAGGATGCTGTACGCATGGTGGAGATGGGTGCTGATTCCATCTGTATCAAGGATATGGCAGCTTTGCTGCTTCCCTATGAGGCCTATGATCTTGTAAAGGCCTTGAAGGAGAATGTGAAGGTTCCGATCGAACTGCATACGCACTATACCAGCGGCTGCGGTTCCATGACATATCTGAAAGCTATTGAAGCCGGAGTAGATATCATCGACTGTGCCATTTCACCTTTTGCCATGGGTACCTCCCAGCCTGCTACAGAGCCTATGGTAGCTACGCTGAAGGGTACCGAATATGACACAGGATTGGATCTGACACAGTTAAGCGAGATTGCCGCGTACTTCCGTCCGATCAGAGAAAAATACATTGCTGCCGGCAAGCTGGATCCCAAGATGCTGGGGGTCGATGTAAACGCCCTGATCTATCAGGTTCCCGGCGGTATGCTTTCCAATCTGGTATCCCAGCTGAAACAGGCAAACGCTATGGATAAATATGAAGAGGTACTCAATGAAGTGCCGAGAGTAAGAGCGGATATGGGCTATCCTCCGCTGGTAACTCCCTCCAGTCAGATCGTAGGCTCTCAGGCTGTGCTGAATGTCCTCAGCGGTGAGAGATATAAGATCGTGACCAAGGAGACCAAGGGTATCGTAAAAGGGGAATACGGACGTACACCTGCGCCGATTTCTCAGGAAATAAAGGATCTGATCCTTAAGGGTGAGGAACAGATCACCTGCAGACCTGCTGATTTGATCGAGCCTGAGCTGGAGAAAATCAGAGGGGAAATCAAAGAATATATAGAGCAGGACGAAGATGTACTCACCTATGCACTGTTCCCGAAGCAGGCAGTAGATTTCTTTCAGTCAAGGCAGGCCGCGAAATATAAAATAGACGGCACAAAGGTTGACTACAAGAACGCTACGCATCCCGTTTGATTTTATATGGACATTGCTGTCATAGGAGGCGGACCGGCAGGTATGATGGCAGCCATAACGGCTGCCGGACAGGGCCTGTCGGTCGCTGTTTTTGAGAAAAACAATATGTTGGGCCGAAAGCTCAGAATCACAGGCAAGGGCCGCTGTAATATTACCAATGCCTGCGATTTTGATACGCTGATGGAGAATATACCCGGCGGGGGCAAATTTATGTACTCCTCCTTCTGGGCTTTTTCCAATTGTGACCTCATTGATTTTTTGGAAGCGAACGGTCTGCCTACCGTAACGGAAAGAGGAATGCGGGTATTTCCTGCCTCCCAGAAAGCTGCCGATGTGGCAGAATGTCTGAAGAAGCTGTGTAAGAAGCAGGGCGTGGAGGTAAGATATGCCTATGAAGTTACGGATATTCTTACAGACGCAGACGGGATTGTTACAGGTGTAGCATGCGGCGACAGCCATTTTACCTGTAAAGCAGTCGTTATTGCTACCGGCGGCATTTCTTATCCGCTGACGGGCTCTACGGGCGATGGCTACACATGGGCCCGAAAATTCGGACATACGGTGGTAGCGCCGCGCCCCTCTCTGGTTGGCCTGAATTCTCCCGAAAAATGGGTGGGTACTCTGGAGGGGCTGTCCCTGAAAAACATCGGCTTTCGCCTGTATCACGGCGAAAAACAGGTATATGAGGATTTCGGTGAAATGCTTTTCACCCATAGAGGAATCTCCGGACCGGTGGTGCTCAGCGGCAGCAGGCATGTTCTGGATTTTGAT
>CBCSVZ010000089.1:0-5149 GCA_965143695.1 uncultured Oscillospiraceae bacterium | reverse complement strand
TACACCGGAGCCTACAACTCCGCAGCCCATTACTGCAATTTTAAACATTCTAAAACCTCAATTCTAACTATAAATTTCTCAATCTCTCTTCAGTACTTCTGCCCTTCTTACGCCTGCAACGCCGCACACATCCCCGATCAACGCATCCAAAGATTTCGCCATGCTCTCCGTATCAATGGAGATGGTCACATCCGCAAGTCCGCCGATGGGCACATTTTGGTTTATGGTAAGTATGTTTCCCCCGGCTTCGGCAATTTTATTTACGATCGACGCCAGGATTCCCGAAAAGTCCTCAACGACAAAATACAGTGTTACGACCTGTTCATGATCCAATTTATCATAAGTGAACACTTTGTCTCTGTATTTGTAAAATGCGCTCTTACCTACACCTACTTCTTTCAGGATTTCGGTGATCGACCTGCCGGAATAAAGGGCAATTTTCTTCTTGGCCTCTACCGTTTTCAGAAAGATTTGGGGGCACACATCGGTACGGATCAGCAGAAACCTCTTATCCTTTTGCCTGTCCACCATGTACACCTCTCACGCCGCAATTTTGTCCGCATGTGGCGGACAGTAGTCCGTCTGATGCGAACAACGGTTATCATAACACAGATAAACCGTATTTGCAATAGTTTTATCCTGCGTTTTTTCTACGTCTTCGGAAAAACCCCGCAAGCAGTAGGCAGATGGCGGATCCATAGGAACTAGGAATCAATCAAAGGGAGCTCTGTCATTCTTAGCTTCGCGCAGCCATATGGGTATAGCTCTATTTCTTCCGAACTGTTACTGATGGGTTCCCGTGAACACGGCACCTTGGCACAGACTGTTTCATAGCCGTCCTCCAGACCCCAGGGAATCTTTCTCACCTTTGTTCTTATGATTACCGGCGGACGTTCCGAGGAAAAGGGAATATCACTTATTTCTTTGTTTTCAAGAGAAAGCTTCGTATCGCAATAGGCATAATTCCAGGCGGAGACAGGAATATATTCGTAGTCACAGTAAGGGAACTTTCGCAGAACTCCGTCTTTTTCATATTCATACATCTTTTTCTCATATTGTATGGGTACCGAAAATACAAGCGAGCCGCATTTTACCGTATGGAAAGCATAGGGTCTTTGTTCAAAGTACGGAGCCGTTTCAAAGCAGATGGAAATTTTCCTTCGCTCCTTGGCCTTTATTGCAAAAGAAAGCTCCCGGGCAAGGGATTCCCTGCCGTCTACCAATAGTTTTTTTACAAAAGACGGAATGCGGATCCGAAATACAAAATCACTTTTGGCCTCAATCAGATATTGAAAACTGTTTTGAAAAGGATATTCTGTTTCAATCCGGATATATTGCTCCTCTGTTCTTAATTCTGAAGGTACCGGAACAACATTGATAACGGTATGATCCTTATGCATAAAAGCAGAAAGTGCGAATTTCGGCCACCCCTGACTAAAATTGGCGGTACAGCAGCCAAAGTTCGGTTCAAGGCCAAAAAGATGCGCTTCTGAATTGTTCGTTCTGAACACAGACTTTCCGGGAAATCTCTGACAGGCAATTTGATTGCTCATCTGTACATACTGATGCGCCCACATATCATCGCTGATGGCCGCCGGAAGCGCATTAAAAGCAAGTACTTCCAACCGTTCCGCCCACTTACTGTCACCTGTCGCTGCATACAGGATCTCATAGGAATACATCTGCTCTACCACAGAACAAAGCTCCGTCCCCTGAATGGGGCTGAGTCCGGAAAGACATTCATCGCCGGTAAATAATCCCACAGGAGTACCGTTATACTGATATAATATCTGATACAGTTCTTCTGCACTGTCCGTATCGCTTTCACCCAGAAGGTCACAGGAAATTGCCTCCGCTTTCAATGCCATTACAATATTGACAATGTGTGTATCCAATTTCCAACGGTTTAGGGGCCTTTCCCAAAGCGGTATATTTTCACGGTAATTCTTACCCTGCTCTTTTAAAATTTGGGCAAGGTCTTTCAGCCACTCCTCACGGTATATTCTGTATGTAAAGTTTATTGCAACAAAGCCTTCGAACCAGCGGTATTTTCCCCAGTCGAACAAAGAGATTTTCTGGTCCCGCAGCAATTCGTAAAAGTTTTTCAGTGTATCATAAATGACCTTCGGAATCCTGTCATCCTTCGAGCACTCATAATAAACAGTCAGGACTTTGGTAATGAGCAGGATTGCCCATGTGTCATAATTTTCTCTTTCTTCATAAGCACAGGGGCATATCCAACCGTCCGGATTTTGAGCCGCAACAATGGCATCAATGTACTTTTTCGCCCGGGCAATCATGTCTTCATCTTCCAGCAAATAGGCAAGGGGAATAAAGCCGTCCAGCCAGTAGGGCACTCTTTCCCAGCCTTCTGCGTTTCCGCCGATCCAGGAACTCTCTTTCACATCTTTCCAGACCTTGTCTAAATTACCGCCGAGACCCTGCGCCTGGATTTCGAGCTGCTTTTTCAACCAGCCCTCCGGTTTTATTTCATTCGTTGTGTAAAAATCCCATTGATTCATAAAGATACTCCTCTGAACTGCCTGCTCCCTCAAGACAAATATACTGCAATATAAAATCGGTATGAAAGGTCAAAATTCCATACCGATTTTTCCGTAAGTCTTGTTTCTTTTCAATTACAAACAGCACCTGTTTATTTTACCAAGGCCAATGTTTCGTGGGCAATTGCCAGCTCCTCATTGGTGGGGATCACCAGCAGCTTGAGTTTGGAATCGGGCGTTGAAATATCGACCTCTTCCCCTCTCAGCTTATTCTTCTCCTCGTCGATGGCAGTACCCAGGAAGGCCAGCTTCTCGGCAACTCTTGTTCGGTACTGGGGATTGTTCTCACCGATACCGCCTGTGAATACAACCGCATCAATGCCGCCCATGGCAGCTGCAAAGCCGCCGATATACTTTGTAAGCTGATGACAGAGCATGGATTCAACCAGCTTCGCCCTCTTGTCGCCTTCCTTTGCCCTCTGCTCAATGGTACGGTTATCGCTGGTACCTGTAAGACCGAGCATACCGCTCTTCTTGTTCATCAGCGTGTCCATCTCATCAGGAGTCAGATTTTTTTCTTTCATAATTGTGGTTACGATCGCAGGGTCAACAGAACCGCAGCGGGTGCCCATGATAATACCCTCTAAGGGAGTAAGTCCCATGGTCGTGTCAAAACATTTTCCGTCCATAACGGCGGAAATGGAAGATCCGTTGCCCAGATGGCAGGTAACGATCTTGGTTCCCTCTGCTTTGCCGCCTAACATGGCAATTGCTCTCTGGGAAACATAGCGGTGAGAGGTTCCGTGGAAGCCGTAGCGTCTGATACCGTCCTTTTCATATAACTCGTAAGGGAGCGCATACATATATGCGTAATCGGGCATTGTCTGGTGGAAGCCCGTGTCGAACACCGCAACCTGAGGAACGCTCATGATCTTCTCGCAAGCCTCGATTCCCTTCAGGTTAGCAGGGTTGTGCAAAGGTCCGAACTTAAAGCACTCCCGGATCGCCTCCTTGACAGCATCATTAATGAGAACCGAACCGGAGAACTTTTCTCCGCCGTGAAGTACTCTGTGCCCTACGGCCGCTATTTCATCCATTGAAGCAATGACACCGTGCTCCTTGCTTACCAGCGTATCCAGCACCAGCTGGATCGCTTCGCTGTGGTCCGCCATCAGATGTCCCTCTTTGATATTTTTGGATTCGTCAGCCGGAACCTTATGGGTAAAAGTGGCATTGCTGTCGCCGATCTGCTCGCAGATACCCTTTGCCATCAGAGCGTCATTTGCCATATCGATCAGCTGATATTTCAGGGATGAACTTCCCGCATTGATAACTAATATTTTCATAGAATCCTCCTTATGTAAAGCTCTGTTTTACTGTGTCAGCCCTGTGCCTGTACTGCCGTAATAGCGATAACACCTACGATGTCCTCTGCGCTGCAGCCTCTGGAAAGATCGTTTACAGGCTTTGCAATACCCTGAAGAATCGGGCCGTATGCCTCTGCCTTAGCCAGTCTCTGTACCAGCTTGTAGCCGATATTGCCTGCATCCAGATCCGGGAATACCAGAACATTGGCCTTGCCTGCAACAGGACTGCCGGGAGCCTTGGAGGCGCCTACAGAAGGAACGATCGCGGCATCCAGCTGGAGCTCACCGTCCATTTTAATATCAGGATACTCTGCCTTGGCAATCTCAACGGCAGCAGTAACCTTGTCAATGTCTGCATGCTTTGCGCTGCCCTTGGAAGAATGGCTTAAGAAAGCAACCAACGGCTCTTCCCCAACCAGTTTCTCAAAGGATTCTGCGGAGGAAGCGGCAATGGTTGCCAATTCTTCAGAGGTAGGATTCTGATTCAGTCCGCTGTCGGCAAATACGAAAGTACCGTCAGCGCCGTATTCACAGTTGGGAACGACCATTACAAAGAAAGCGGAAACCATCTTGGTGCCGGGCTTTGTCTTTAAGATCTGAAGCGCGGGTCTGACCGTATCCGCGGTGGAATGGGCCGCACCGGAAACCAAACCGTCTGCCTCTCCCATCTTAACCATCATGGTGGCAAAGTATATGGAATCCTTCATGGTAGCTTCCGCCTTTGCCATGTCCACGCCCTTAGCCTTACGCATCTCGTAAAAAGCCTCTGTATACTCGTTGAATCTGGGGTGTGTTGCAGGGTCAATGATCCTGCACTTTGAAATATCTGCGCCTTCTTTATCAGCCAGGGCCTTTACAGCGGCCTCCTCACCGATCAATACAATGTTGGCAATGCCCTTCGCTGTGGCTGCAGCCGCGGCTTTGATCGTCCTTGCATCATTTGCTTCGGGAAGTACAATCGTCTTTACATCAGACTTTGCTTTGCTGATCATGTCGTCTAAAAAACTCATAGGATGAAATCCCCTTTCTGCTTGCAATATTGTTTCATGCTTAGATAATTTTACAACGAAAACCAAAAATATACAAGAAGGCAGCGTCACTTTTTACATAAACAATCAGTAAATGCAAACGCTGCCCCTGTTTTGATAGGAAAGTTTTTCAATATTCGGTTTTTAAAGTTGATTTTTCACCTGCAGCATTCTCTCTTCTGCCTGTGAAAGTCTGTGTTTCGAGGCTTCTTCTGTATCAAGAAGACCGCGGTTCTTCATGGAATTCCGGATT
>CBCSVZ010000088.1:0-5163 GCA_965143695.1 uncultured Oscillospiraceae bacterium | reverse complement strand
TAATCCGCTGGTTCTCACTGCCGCGAAATTTCAGGCGGATATTTTTCTTCGCTTCAACAAATTCCCCGTCTACCAGCGCATCGATCAGGGACAGCATTTCATCCGTGTATTGACAGCGGGCGCGGCTGGGACGGAGCAGATCCTGCTCCAGGGTATATCCCGTATAGCACCAGATACTTTTACCGGGATAAACCGCTCTCACCCTGCGCAGCAACGGCAGCAGCCCCTCCTGATTTACAGGCTCAAAGGGCTCTCCGCCCAGGAGAGTCAGCCCATTCACATAGGAAGAATCCAGCAAAGACAGGATCATATCCTCGGTTTCCCGGGTAAAAGGCTCCCCGTATTCAAAATTCCATGTTTCAGGATTGAAACAGCCCGGACAGTGGTGCGTACACCCGGATACAAACAGGGAGACGCGCAGGCCCGGACCGTTGGCAATATCCAATTTTTTCACAGCACCGTAATTCATCTGTTATAAGTGCAGAACTCTCTCTTTGATTTCCTGAGTACGGCCCTGATTCCAGAACTGGGAGCCGATATATCCGCAGGTACGTCTGGCAACATTCATCTTATTCTGATCCCGGTTGTGACAGTTCGGGCACTCCCAAATCAACTTGCCGTCTCCGTCCTCCACGATCTGGATCTCTCCGTCATAGCCGCAAACCTGACAGTAGTCGCTCTTGGTATTCAGCTCCGCATACATAATGTGATCGTAAATAAACTTCATCACCTGAAGTACCGCGTCAATATTATCCTGCATATTGGGAACCTCTACATAGGAAATGGCACCGCCGGGACTTAACTCCTGGAACTTGGATTCCAAAGCCAGCTTATCCAGGGCATCTATTTTCTCGGTAACATGTACATGATAGGAGTTTGTAATATAGTTGCGGTCTGTAACGCCTTTTATCTTGCCGAAACGCTTTTGCAGACTCTTGGCAAATTTATACGTTGTTGACTCCAAAGGAGTACCGTACAGGGAATAGTGGATGTCTTCTGCGTTTCTCCACTTCATGCAGGCATCGTTTAAGTACTGCATCACCTTCAGGCCGAAGGCTTCGCCCTCTTTCTCTGTAAGCTTCTTGCCGGTGACCTCATATACACATTCCCAGAGTCCTGCATAGCCCAGAGACAGCGTGGAATATCCGCCGTGAAGCAGCTTGGTAATGGGCTCACCCTTCTGCAGTCTGGCGAGGGCGCCGTACTGCCAGAGTATGGGAGCAGCATCGGAAAGGGTGCCCTCCAGTCTCTCATGGCGGCAGCGCAGGGCCCGGTGGCACAGCTCCAACCGTTCGTCCAAAACCTCCCAGAAACGCTCCTCTCCGCCGCCGTTCTCCATAGCGGTGCAGGCAGCATCTACGAGGTTAATGGTAACAACACCCTGATTAAAACGGCCGTAGTACTTCGGTTTGCCGTTCTCATCCACATAAGGAGTCAGGAAGCTCCGGCAGCCCATACAGGTGTAGCAGTTGCCGTTTCCGTTGGAATCTATTTTAAGCTTCAGCATGATCTTCTCCGAGATATAGTCGGGCACCATACGCTTGGCGGTACACTGGGCAGCCAGTCTGGTCAGATACCAATAAGGTGCGTCTTCCGTTATATTATCCTCTTCCAGCACATAGATAAGTTTGGGGAAAGCAGGGGTAACATAGACCCCGGCCTCGTTCTTAACTCCGGTAATACGCTGCTTCAGTACTTCTTCGATGATCATGGCCAGATCCCTCTTTGTAGTAGGGTCTTTGGCCTCATTGAGATACATAAAGATGGTCACAAAGGGAGCCTGTCCGTTGGTAGTAAGCAGGGTCACGACCTGATACTGTATGGTCTGGACGCCTCTTGAAATTTCCTTGCGCAGTCTCTCTTCCACGATCTTATGAAGGATCTCATCATTGGGCGTCACCTGCAGCTGTTCCATTTCCTTCAGGGTCTCGTTCTTGATCTTCTCTCTGGAAACCTGCACAAAGGGAGCAAGATGGGTCAGACTGATACTCTGTCCGCCGTACTGATTGGAAGCGACCTGAGCTATGATCTGGGTCGCAATGTTGCAGGCGGTAGAGAAGCTGTGGGGTTTCTCAATCATGGTACCGCTGATGACGGTGCCGTTCTGAAGCATATCCTCTAAGTTGACCAGGTCGCAGTTATGCATATGCTGCGCATAGTAGTCCGCGTCGTGAAAATGGATAATGCCCTGCTCATGGGCTTCTACAATGTCCGGGGGAAGTAAGATACGCTTTGCAAGATCCTTGGACACTTCACCTGCCATATAGTCTCTCTGCACACTGTTAACGGTAGGATTCTTGTTAGAGTTCTCCTGCTTGACCTCTTCGTTATTGCACTCGATAAGACTCAGTATCTGATTATCCGTAGTGTTAGCCACTCTGGCAAGTGTACGCTGAAAGCGGTATCGGATGTAGCGCTTCGCCGTTTCAGGAGCTCCCTGTAAAATGATGTGGCTCTCCACCAGCTCCTGGATTTCTTCCACAGACAGCGCTCTACCCGCCTCTTTACAGTAATCTTCGATTACCAGGGAGATGTAGTCGATCTGTCTGGATGTAAGCTCCGGCTTTCCTTCTGTAGATTCGTTTGCTCGGGTAATGGCACGTACAATTTTCTGGCGGTCAAAGGTATCCTCAGAGCCGCACCTTTTGATAATCTTCATAAAAAGTCCTCCTATATGAACACACCTTATAGTGTGCAGTGTCGTTTTTAAGCACTACATATAGTATCACAGTCCCACATATTATGCAATACCCGAATTTGTAAATTTTGGTTTTTCTATACAGTGGGCGGCCTTGTATGTGTCGGTGGATCTGCAAGCCAACAGTGAACAGAAAGAAAAAAGCCGCCGGAGCGCCCACAGCAGACAAGCTGCAGGCGCTCCGGCGGCTGAATACAATATTATAATAAATTAAGAAATCTCAATAAATTTGGCTTCTCCGGGACCCATTGTAACCTGGACGGAATCACCCTGAAGCTCCTGCTCCAGACCGCCTTTGCCCCAGACCTTAACGGACTTGCTTCCCGTCAGCTTAAGCTCCGCAGAGGAATCGCTGTCGCCCTTATAATCAAAGTTGACAACAAAGTAGCCTTCGCCGCCCTTTTCATTATCAAAACAGCCGATAAACATTTTACCCGCAGAAGAAGCCGCTGCCACACTGCCGAAGGCGTCGACAACCTTTGCTTTGGCCATGCCTTCCAGTAAAATGTCCTCCAGATTCAAAAGCATAAAGGCTTCGCAGTCGTAATCCAGATAGGCAGTACCCATAGCCTTCCACTCTTTATCGATACGTCCGGCTCTCTCATAGACAGGAGTCTGCTCTCCCTGATAGGTGATCATCCCCGTATAATCGTATCCGTCGCAGGCTCTGCCGATTTCCCAGGGCTGCCAGTACAGGAAGTAGGTAAGCTCCTTGAGGCCGAAAGCCAGATGCATATTGATCACAAAACGGAGCTCCTTTTCATTGGGCTCCCGGCGTCCGTTCCAGCCACTGCTCTGAATAAAGCCCCACGTTTCAACACCGTACTGATCCCCGTAGTTCCGGATGTCCACAAAATTCTTCAGAAAACATTTTAAGAACGCCGGATCATTGTCGGGATTGGTCTCAAGAGGATAGTGATCCAGAGACAGACAGTCAGGACGGACAATATCCATGTAATCTTTAATATACTTCTGATAAGTGGTCAGACCGGTTTCCGGGTTCGGTGCTTCATCCCAGGGAGTAAAATAGTTGGGAAGCAAATTGCACATGACAAACTGATCTTCTCTTGCCTCGGCTCTCAGCTTATCCCGAAGGCCTCCAAGCTGCTGAAAATGCTCAGGCGTGGGTTCATCCTTCATGGTATAGCCGATCACTACAGGGTTATCTCTGGTCTTGCGTACAAGCTCCACACAGGTATCCTCATTTTCGTGAGGCATACCGATCATTACCCGCTGGTCGTTTACCCTGGCGGCCTCCAGACATCTTTCCAGTGCACCGGGAGTGGCATACTCAAAGGTCGCATTGATCAGATTGATGCCTACAGCTTTTGCCTCGGCATATCTGGCATTCAGCTCCTCCTGACTCGTAATCAACTCAGGAAGCGGCGGGATCCAAGCGCCTACGGGGTATTCATGATTCGCCATTTTTTTATAACAGCGATTTCCTTGTAATTTACTCATATTTTTCCTCCAAAACTAGCAAACAAACTCACAGGTGATGGCTTCAGATTCTGCTCCGAAGGGTGTCACAGCAGTAATCTCAACCTTATATTTTGTTCCCTCAAACAGAATATCCTCCATAGTTTCCTCCAAAGTGTCCTCTATAACAGAAGAATAGTAAGGTGTGTAATGAGAGTAGTATTCCGTTTTGGGATTAACATCATAATTCACGAGATACTCATTCATGTCATAGTCAAATATCTTGATTTTATACATAAGAATGAAGCCGCTGACCTCGTCATCCTCTGCCAGCTCGGCAGCAGACCATTTTACCGTCAGAGACTCGCCCTTGCAGGTGGCCTCGACCTTAGCGTTGCTTCCGAATACAGGGGGCTTGGATTCTTCTGCTCTCTTATCGGTGTACGCAAAGTTCGCGTCCTTGTCCTCAATGATCTTCGGAATATCCAATACATAGGGATCTCCGTAGGTCGTTTCGTCGGTAAAATTCATTTTTTCAATTGTCACAACGTTATTGCCGTCTATGGTAACCAGATATCCCATGGATCTTCCGTAACGCTCATAGAAACCGCTGGTGTCTCTGAAGCCTGTCGTGCTGCCCAACGTACCGCACTGCAAAGAGGTTATGTACTCCTGATGGATAGAAAGCGGATCGGAAATCAAATGGTGTGTATGCCCTGAGAAGTATATAATCTGGGGGTAATCCTTTAAGAAATCGAGGAATTCGTCACTCCAGTCCGCGCAGTAGCCCGCTCTTACCTCAGACTGCTGCTTCGTCTTGGGATCCGTATATTTCTTTGTTGCCGTCTCCGTTCCTACTACCGTACCCTGGATCGCCTTATGACCTACCAGAAGGATGGGTTTGTCAGGAGATTCTTCGGCCGCAGCTGCGATATGCTCCATAAGCCATTCCTCTCTGGGAGCAAAATTGTCAATTTCATCATCGGGTGAGAAGCCCAAAATGTGGATTCCGCCGATTTCCAGATCCACAGTATTTTCGCAGCCTG
>CBCSVZ010000087.1:0-5189 GCA_965143695.1 uncultured Oscillospiraceae bacterium | reverse complement strand
CTTACCGGCTCCGGTGTCGGCGCGTATCCGGGAAGGAGGATCTTTGTACAGGGAAGGCCGCAGCAGCCGGAGACCGCCAGAAATCCCGGCGGCTACAGTCAGAGAGACTACCTGTACGGTAAGAATGTACTTTTGGTCATGGAGGCGGAGCACATTGAGGTGCTTCCGGACGCGGCGCTGAATGTACGGGCTGTGGGTTCGCGGATCAGGGCACAGATCGAAGCGACCCTGTCAGAGTATATGGACGGGGAGGAGATGGGCTTTCTGCTGGGGGTCATGACAGGGGACACAGGCGGCCTTGATGACAGTGAGAAGGACTGGGTGCGGCTCAGTGGAATTTCCCATCTCATGGCGGTTTCGGGAATGCATGTTACATATATTCTGATGCCCGTAAAATGTCTGGTAAAGAGAAAAAAACTGGATATTGCCCTGCGGAGCGGGCTGTGTCTCGTTCCTTTGGCGCTCTTTACTGTTACGGCGGGATTTACGCCTTCTGTCATAAGGGCGGCTGTTATGTCCGGCTGTTCTCTTGTGGCCAGGATTGTGAACAGAAAGAACGATTTTCTGAATACCTTCGGTTTGGCAGGCTGTATCTGTCTGCTGGTATATCCGATGGGGGTGGCGGACACCGGGCTTGTCCTTTCTTTCGGAGCGGTTCTGTCTGGATATGCGCTGTCGGCTCCCGTGACGAAGCTGCTTTGGCGTAAGCACAGAAGCCCGGGGGCGATGCTGAACGCCCTGTGCCGCGGACTGGCTGTCAATATCGGGCTGCTGCCCGTAATGCTGTACCGTTTTCATCTGATATCTCCGGCGGGGGTTCTGATCAGTATGGCAGCAGCGCCGCTGTCTGCCGCAATGTGTGTTCTGGGATATTTTACCTGCATTACGGGGTCAGTGCCTTTTCTCAGACTGTCGGCGGAAATCACTTCTCAAATGCTGACAGCGGTTACCGAGGCGCTGTCAGCGGTAGCCGGGACAGGCGCCGGGTTTCCCGTAGTGAGGACCGTGTCGCCGCCAGTGTGGCTCCTGTGTATATACTATGGGAGTCTGTGGTGGCTGATATGGGGAAAGAGATATTTTACCGGAAAGCGGCTTCTGGCAGCTGCCGGAGCCTTCGCTGTTGCCTGTGCTGCAACGGGTATTTCCGGCAGAGCGCCTGTGCGAATCATCTGGTTTGATGTAGGGCAGGGCTCCTGTGCCCTGATCAGCACGGCGGACGGAAGGCATATGCTCATAGACGGAGGAAACGGATATACCGATATCAGCGGACTTTTGTGGAAGAACGGTGTATCCTTCATTGACTGTGTCGTGCTCAGCCATGGGGACGCTGACCACTGTGAGGGATTGCGGTCTGTAATACAGGAGCACGCCGTGGGCAGCCTTGTGATTTCAGACAACCCGGAGGATGAAAATACCGTGAAGCTGGCTGAAGAAGCGAAAGCTCTGGGGATCGAAACGGTATCGATTGCAGGCACTGCCGCTGTTGCGCTGTCCGACAGCGTCCGGGCGGAGCTGTACAGCAGACCGGTGAAAGGTTCTTTCAATAATTCCTCGGTTGTGGTACAATTAATCACAGACTTTGGCTGCGTGCTGTTCCCGGGAGACCTGGAACAGGAAGGGGAGAGGGCCATGGCGGGGGACGGCTTTTTGAAGCCGTGCGAAGTCGTGACCGCAGCGCACCATGGAGCTGCCAAGGGAACCGGCACCCTGCTGTTGGAAAGTACAAAGCCGTACTTTGCGGTTATCAGCGTGGGCAGCGGGAATCTTTACGGACATCCCACAGAGGCAGTACTGGAAAGGCTGCAGACGCATCATATCAAAGTGCTGCGGACGGATAGAGACGGAGCCGTGATCATCAGCTACGGCGCCGACGGAACGATAGGTGTGGAGAAATGGTTACAAAGGGAGAAGTTACAATACCGGAAATGAATCGGCTGCTGAAAGAGGAGGCGTTGGGAGGCGTATACCTTTTCTGCGGTCCCGAGGAGTATTTTAAGGATTATTACTGTAATCAGTTAAAGGGAAAGACAGTGGGAGAGGATGTGCTGAACTATACCAAGTATACGGTCAAGACGGATCCTTCCGATATCATCAGCAATTGCAGCGGATATCCTATGTTCGCCTCTATGAAAATGATTGTCATGTGCGAATCGGGCTATTTCAGCGGGAAAGGCGATTACAGCGCGTTGGCTGAATTTATGGGCGAGATACCGCCCACTACGGTATTAGTGTTCCGGGAAACCAATGTGGATAAGCGCGGTAAGCTTTACAAGGCGGTTGAAAAGAACGGTGTTGTTTTTCAATGTGAGCGGCAGAGTCCGGATATGATCGTAAAGCTGCTGGCTAAGGCCGCGAAATCGAAAGACAGGGAAATCACAAAGGATGCGGCGCAGCTTATGATCATGGGTCTGGGAGAAGATATGCAAAGACTGCTTTCTGAACTGGAGAAGCTTATTTTATTGACCGACCCGGGAGAAATTATTGAGGAAGCCCATGTGCGGGAGGTTTGCGCACTTTCTGTATCCTCTAAAATATGGGAGCTTACCGATGCCATGTCCGATAACAATAAGGAGAAGGCATATGTTTGTCTGAAAGCATTGCTGGATGCCAAAGAGGTACCGCAGGTCATTCTCTTTTCGGTTACCAAGGCTTTTATCAATCTGTACAACACCAAAATGCTGCAGCAGGAAGGGTACCGGTATGCGGAAATTGCCTCCATGCTGGGACCCCGGGACTTTGTTGTCAAGAAGATGTGTCAGCAGGCACAAAAGTACAGCGCAAAAGATTTATCGGATAAGATTGACTTTTGTATTCATATGGACGAAGCGTCTAAAACGGGGAAAATGAATACCGTGAGAGCCCTGGAGCTTATTGCCGCAAAATAAATACGGTACGGTGTTCTTATCTGCCGAATCGCAACCTGAGCTTGGCAATGATCAGAATCAGCTCTGCCGCAAGGAGCAACCCGATCAGAATGAGGATCTGCCTGTTTTGAATCAGGGTGGTGAAGAAGCTGTTAATGCTTTCGTTCTGAAAATAGATACTGTTTCCCGCAGCGATGGGTACGGTCACCGTAGTACCGTCATAGAGGAGAATGTTGGCCGTTCCAAGGGTACTGCCCTTCGTTATAGGGGGCTCGATGTCTTTGATATCGTAGCCTGCATTCATGGTAAAACTGATTTGTGTAACCGGATCTTCCGTTTCCGATGATTTGATACAGTACGCGTCCGAGACTGCTGTGATATCCAGGGTCTCGTTGCCTACGGGGATTGTAAGCAGCGTTTCGCCGGCTGTTACGATCGGTTCTCTGGAACAGACGGCACCGACTTCCGAAAGCAGGGACTCTCCGAACAGTTTGTAGTCCGTACCGTAGATACAGTCGGAGACAAAGATCATATTCATTACATCGCCTGTTTCTGAACCCAGCACATTTCCCATATAGCTTATGGCATAGTGCCGGTTGCAATTTTGGGTGTATGTATCCAAAGTGCCGCCCGTATTTTTGGCGCTGCCGGCCGCCATTACCAATTTGTTGTTATTGTTGATCAGCGTCCCGTCTGCCGAAAGCACGGTGGCCTGGGTGCAGTACAGCGCTTTGAATTCCCTGTTGCTCACTGCGGCGGAAATGAATTTTGCCACATCCCGAAGAGTCGTGTGGGAGTATTCTGAATCATTTTGCTCGGCACCGGTGAAAAGGGTACTGGTAAGGCCGAGCTCGATTGCTCTGCGATTCATCATTTTTATAATACTCTCCGGAACAGGAGAGAGCATCTCCGAAAGTGCAGCTGTAGCAGAGGAATTGCCTGCAAGCAAAGAAAGCTTAAGCAGGTCTGATATCGGGTAATCCTGCCCGGAAATATTGGCAGTCAGGTCTGCGTCAATGTTTTCAATGACCAGAAAGCAGATCATCATTCGGTAGAGGAGTGCTGCGTTTACGGCAGAGGCACTGTTGTTTTCTTTAAGAATCTGGCCGGACTCTGAGGACATGACAACATAAGCGGGAGTACTAGGGCTCCCGCTTATGTCCTGTGCATAAGCCGCAGGTATCAGGGCAAGTGTTATCATTAGTATCAGTAAGAAAGCAATTATCTGTCTTGCCACATTGTTCCCCCGTAAAAATAATGTCTATTTTACTTCAACTGTCCAGCCGAAGGTATCCTCCAGCTTGCCTAACTGGATACCGGTTACCGTGTCATACAGCTTCTGGCTCAGAGGGCCGATGCTGCCGTCCTTTATCTGGAAGACATCGTCCTCGTAACGAAGATGACCTACAGGAGAAATGACTGCTGCGGTACCTGTGCCCCACACTTCCTCCAGGGCGCCTGTACGGGCGGCTTCCTCCAGCTCCTGTACCGATATCTTGCGTTCTTCCACAGGCAGTCCCCAGGACTTGCACAGCTCTACGCAGGTACGTCTGGTTACGCCCGGTAAAATGCTTCCGTTGAGCATGGGTGTTACGACGGTGCCGTTGATCTTAAAGAAGATATTCATGGCGCCGACTTCCTCAATATATTTTCTTTCCACGCCGTCCAGCCACAGCACCTGAGAATATCCCTCGTCATGGGCTTTGATCTGTGCAGCCAGAGAAGCAACATAGTTGCCGCCCGTCTTAGCCTCGCCGATGCCGCCTCTTACGGCTCTTACATAGCTGTCTTCAATCCATATTTTTACCGGATTGAGGCCCTCCGGATAGTAAGCGCCGGAAGGGGAGAGGATGATCATAAATTTATAAGTGTTGGAGGGGCGTACGCCCAAGAAGGGATCCGTCGCGATGACAAAGGGTCTGATATAGAGAGAAGTGCCTTCGGCAGTGGGGATCCAGTCCTCGTCTGTCTTAACCAGCGTCTTAATGGCATCCAAAAACAAATCCGCGGGTATTTCCGGAATCATCAGTCTTCTGTTGGAATTATTGGCTCTTTCAATATTCTTATCAGGGCGGAAGAGCAATGTGCGTCCGTCTGCCGTCTTGTATGCCTTCAACCCTTCAAACATCTCCTGACCGTAGTGAAATACCATGGCTGCAGGGCTTAAGGTAATATCGTGAAAGGGTACGATTCTGGGGTCATGCCAGCCGCTTCCCTCTGTATAATCAACTTCAAACATGTGGTCGGTGAAAATCTTGCCGAAGCCCAATTTGGACTGATCCTGAGGCTTCTCCTTCGGACAGTCGGTTCTGGTGACTTTTATTG
>CBCSVZ010000086.1:0-5227 GCA_965143695.1 uncultured Oscillospiraceae bacterium | reverse complement strand
GTTCTCTGTAGTCCGGATCCCGCCCGAAATCTTCGGCCCGGGCATGAACACATTTTACATTCGGAAGCCCAAGGGTGTCCACAACACACTGAAGAAATTTTACCCGCTTCTCCAGAGAATCCACCAGCGTAACAAAAACATCAGGCCGCTCTATGGCGATCGGCAACCCCGGGAAACCAGCCCCCGTCCCCACATCCACCAGCGTTCCCCCTTCAATATAGGGTAAAATGCTCAGCGAGTCTTGAAAATGCTTGAGCTTTATCTCCTCGTCCTCGGTAATTGCCGTAAGATTGATTCTGGTGTTCCACTCCTTTAAGAGCTCCATGTAGGTGTAAAATTTTGCATTCATCTCTCTGCCCTCAATTTTTAAAATATATCATCAGTGCCATTACATCTGCCGGGCTTACTCCGCTGATTCTGCCCGCCTGTCCCATGGACTGCGGCTGTGTCTTATTGAGCTTTTCCCGGGCCTCCAGGCTTAAGTTGGGAACCTGCACATAGTCAAAATTCTGGGGAAGCGGCTTTGCCTCCATTTTTTTGAATTTCGCAACTTCCTCTTCCTGGCGTTTGATATAGCCCTCATATTTTACGCTGATCTCTACCTGCTCTGTTACTTCCGACGCCAACACCTCCTGCGTTTCAAAACCGCAAATACTCTCCAGCTCCCGTATATCCGTGTATTTCACCTCGGGTCGGCGCAGCAGATCCTTGAGACAGGCGCTGCCCTTTAGCGGAGTGCTGCCAATAGCGGACAGATACTCGTTCACCGACCGGCTGTCAGGAATAAAGGTGCCGGAAATACGCGCGATTTCTTCTTCCACAAGAGCGTATTTTTCCCGAAATGCTTTGTAGCGCGCTTCTGAAATCATGCCGATACGGTATGCTTTCTCCGTAAGTCTTGCGTCCGCGTTGTCCTGCCGAAGCAACAGTCTGTACTCCGCTCTGGAGGTCATCATTCTGTAGGGCTCCCGTGTGCCCAGCGTTACCAGATCATCTATGAGTACCCCTATGTATGCCTCCGACCGATCTAATATAAGCGGATCCTTTCCCAACAGCTTCATTGCCGCATTGATACCGGCCATGATCCCCTGTCCGGCAGCTTCTTCATAGCCGGAGGAGCCGTTGATCTGTCCGGCACAAAAGAGACCGTCTACGATTTTCGCTTCAAGGGAAAGCTTCAGCTGTCTGGCATCAATGGCATCATACTCTATGGCATAGGCCGGGCGCATAAAGGTGGCCTTTTCCAATCCCGGAACAGAACGCACAAAGGCCAGCTGCACATCTACCGGCAGACTGGAGGACATGCCCTGCAAATACATCTCCTCTGTGTCCCTGCCCATGGGCTCAATAAAAATCTGATGCCGTTCCTTATCCTGAAAACGCATGATCTTATCCTCCAGAGAGGGACAGTATCTGGGACCGATACCTTTTATAGATCCGTTATAAATGGGAGACTTGTCAATATTCTTCATTATAATAGTCTTCGTCTCCGGAGAGGTATGGGTAAGATAGCAAACCGCCTGCTCCATTTGCGGGCTTTCGTTCTCAAAAGAAAAGGGCTGTATTTTCTCATCTCCGTACTGGGGTTCCATAAGGGTAAAGTCGATATCTTTTCTGTTTACTCTGGGAGGTGTTCCCGTTTTCAGTCTCTGTAGCGTAAACCCCAACCTTATCAGGGCTTCGGAGAGCCTGTTGGCCGGAAAATGTCCGTCAGGTCCCCCGGGGTAGGTCATATCCCCCATAATAATTTTTCCTTTTAAATAAGTACCTGTGGATAAAACCAGCGCCCGACACAGATAGATCTCCCCTGTATGGGTCACGACGCCTGTAATCCGGGGTCTTCCGCTTTCGGGATCTTTCTGGGTTAAAATGTCCACAACTTCCCCCTGCTTCAGATCCAGATTGTCCGTAAGCTCAAGGGCATGTTTCATTTCCGTCTGATACCGGCGCCGGTCTATCTGCGCCCGGAGAGAATAGACTGCAGGGCCTTTTGTGCGGTTTAAAATTTTAGACTGGATGGTCGTCTTATCGGCAATTTTCCCCATGATGCCTCCCAGGGCATCCACCTCCCGGACCAGCTGTCCTTTTGCAGTGCCGCCTATATTGGGATTACAGGCCATATTGGCCACGCTGTCCAGGCTGATAGCAAAGAGCACCGTCTTAAGACCGAGCTTTGCCGCGGCTGCGGCCGCTTCACAGCCAGCATGACCTGCTCCTACTACTGCAATATCGTATTCTCCGGCTAAAAATCTTTCCATTTTATAATTCCTCTTAAGAGTTTGTATTTTTCCGAAAAGATATCATACCACAAAAACAGCTATTTTCCCAGACAAAACCGCTCAAAAATGCTGTCAATAATTTCATCGCTGACAGCCTCACCTGTGATTTCACCCAGAAAGCCCGCGCACTGCCACATATCATAAGTGATGCAATCCAAAGGCATACCGCTCCTGTACTGGGAAAGCCCCCGCTCTAAAGCTTCCTCTGCCTTATCCACAAGCTGTTTATGACGAAGATTTGTAAGGATCATTCCGCCGGAGGCTCCCTGCCGGGAACCTTCCTCAAAGGCCGTCTTCACTGCTTCAAACACCGCAGTAAGTCCTTCTTTTCTGTGTAGGCTTATTTCCAGTTGCCTGTAGTTTCCATAGAAGCTTCTGCATTTTTCCAGCTGCCCGTCGGTCGCCCTGTCCGTTTTATTGATCAGCACAATTCCCTTATTAAATTCCGGCTGATCCCAGTTTTCGTCTGAAGAGTCGACCACATACAGTACAAGGTCTGCATTTTTAATTTCATTTCTGGCCCGGTCCACGCCGATTTTTTCTACTGCATCACTGCTCTCCCGCAAGCCGGCGGTATCGGTAAAAATAACCGGATATCCGTCTATTTCCGTAAACTCCTCCAGCGTATCTCTGGTGGTTCCGGGAATATCGGTAACAATTGCTCTGTTCCTGCCTGTAAGAAAGTTCAGCAGAGAGGATTTCCCCGCATTGGGTCTTCCTGCAATTACTACCTTCAGCCCGTCTCTTAACAGCTTCCCTCTTCCGTAGGAAGCCGAAAACGCTTTCAGAGTTTCTATAATTTCATTCAGTGTCTGTTCCGTATGGTCATAGGCCGGCGTATCCATGTCATATTCGGGATATTCCAAAGCAACCTCGATTTCGCCGATGCTTTCTGTAAGCCTTCTTCGGATTGCTTTCAGTTCCCGGGCAAGCCGACCGTCCAGCTGCTCCACTGCGGCTTTTCTGGACATTTCTGTTTCCGCTTTGATAATATCCATAACGCCCTCTGCAGCTGTCAGATCAATACGGCCTCCCAGAAAGGCCCGCTTTGTAAACTCTCCCGGTTCAGCAGGTCTTGCTCCCGCCTGAAAGACAGCCTGTAAAATGGCTTTCATAACAGCCGGTCCTCCGTGACAGTTTATTTCCGCCACATCCTCACAGGTGTAAGTAGCGGGTGCTGCCATTTTACCGAAAAGACATTCATCCAAAACTTCTCCGCTTTCAGGGTCTACAGCGAAGCCGTGCTTCAGCGAATGAGACGGTAAAATATCAAATATCCTGGCAGAGTCTTCTTTTGACACAGACAAAGAAGCCCTGAAAAGCTCTTTGCATATGCTAAAAGCCTCAGGGCCGCTGATTCTTATTATTCCGATGCCGCCGTTTCCCATAGGTGTGGAAATGGCAGCTATGGTATCTTCTCTGTTTGCAGTACTCAATTGAAATTATCCTTTATATCTGATCACAACATATCTTCTGGGTTCTTCTCCTGAGCTCGTTGTGTCCAACTGGGTATATTCCTGTAATGCGGAATGTACGATTTTTCTTTCATAGGACGGCATGGGATCCAAAGAAACAGGTCTTTTATATTTCATAACTCTGTCTGCTGCGCGCTTTGCAATGGATTCAAGCTTTGCCTGTCTGTTTTTCTTATAGTCCTCAATATCCAGAGATACTCGCATGTAATCTTTTCTGTTCTGGTTTAGAATAAGATTGGAAAGATACTGTATGGCATACAACGTCTCTCCGTGCCGGCCAATCAAAGTACCTACATCACTGCCTACGATCTTAACATCTATTTCTTCTTCATTCTCTGTCATTTCCAGAGTAGCATCTACAGCGGCAGCTTCTATTACTCTGTTCAGGAATTCTGTTACCGTGTCCATAGAGGAAATAACCCGCGTTACTCTTACTTTTGCGTCCTTTCCCCCAAACAAACCTAATACAGCTTTTGTTCCCTCTTCCAGAACCTCTACATTTACACTATCAATATCAGTCTGAAGCTCATCTAAAGCCAACTGTACAGCCTCATCTACGGTTTTCGCCTCTTTTTCAACATAATTAGCCATTTTACAGTCTACCCTCTTTCTGTTTAGCAATAATTCTATTTATCAACGCCATTTGTCCCATAGACAAAACATTGCTAATAGTCCAATATAAGCCTAATCCTGCAGGAACCGTAAATGCGATTACAAAAGACATAATAGGCATCAGCTTCATCATTCCGTTTGCAACATTAGGTCCTTCCTGTTTTTTCTCATCCTTTTTATTATTCGCTTTTGCCATTGACATACGCTGCATTAAAATCGCAGAGACTCCCGAAAGAATCGGGATCAGCAAAAGCGGCAAATAGAGACCGGGATTATCCATAATCGTCTTTGGATTAAAGGCCGGCGTCTCTCCCAAATCAAATATTTTTAAGAAATTCATATTGATAATATCTGATTTGTCCATCCATTCGCTTACTTTTGAAAGCAAAGAAGCATCCTTGATCAGTGCATTGTTTATTTCCAGCTCATTCATTGCATTAAATCCAAGAACTTCTGCAATCTTACCGATCGCATCGGAAGAAAGGCCGGAAATATAGGTCAGCGGCTGTCTGATAATCTGATACAGCGCCATAATCAGCGGAAACTGTATCAGCAACGGCAAGCAGCCGGCTGTCATACTGATATTGTACTTGGCATAGAGCTTCTGCTGCTCTTCTGCCAGCTTTGTTCTGTCATTGCCGTAAGTCTTTTGGAGCTCCTGCAGTTCAGGCTGTATCTCCTGCTGTTTGATCATACTGCGCTGTTGCTTGATTTGAAGGGGCATAAGCAGAATTTTAATAATTACGGTAAAAATCAGTATTGCTAACCCGTAATTCTCAAACGCCAAAGTATTATATATAAATTCCATCAATATGCCAAACGGTTTGGCAATAAAATCAAAACCCACTGATTAAACTCCTT
>CBCSVZ010000085.1:0-5243 GCA_965143695.1 uncultured Oscillospiraceae bacterium | reverse complement strand
TGATAGCCGGAAGCGATGGCTTTCACCATTGCCAGTACCGCAATGACTGTCTTCCCGGAGCCCACATCGCCCATGACCAGTCTGTTCATGATATGGGTGCTTTCCATATCAGCTTCTATTTCCTTCCATACCTTTTGCTGGGGCTGAGAAAGGGTAAAGGGCAGATTTGCAATCAGTCTGTCCGTCAGAGGCGTTTTGGCAAATTGGATGCCGGAAAGGGAGCCCTTGTCGCCTACCTGGGCTTTGATACTGCCCAGCATAAGAGACATGTTCAGCAGCTCTTCAAATACAAAGCGGCGGCGGGCCTGCGTGAGCACGGCTCTGTCTTCGGGAAAATGCACATTGTTCAAGGCGCTTTTGTAGGGCATCAGCGCGTATTTTTCCAGAACTGCTTCCGGCAAAGGGTCTTCGCATCCGGCAGCGGAAACCGTTCTGAGGGCTTCCTTCAGGAGCCTGCGCATTACATTCTGAGAAATTCCCGCTGTAAGGGGATATACGGGGAGCAGTCTCTGAAAATCCTTTGCTCCGGTCAGGCTGTCTGCAAATGCGGGATTACACATTTCCAAAGCTCTGTAGCCCCGTGTGACTTTCCCGTAGAAGCAGTATTCTCTGCCGGGCAGAAGGTTGTTCCTGATATATGTCCGGTTATAGAATGCCAATGTCAGCGTGCCGGTGCTGTCCTGTATCAGGACGGGGGTAACAGAAAGATTATTACGGATGCGTTTGGCAGGACTGACAGATACAACACGGGCGACTAAAGAGGCCTGTGTTTCCGGCACAAGCGCGGCAATGGGCACAACCTGTGTTCTGTCCTCGTATTCTCTGGGGTAAAGCTTCAGTATATCCTCCACTGTGTATATACCGAGTCTGGCCAAAGCTTTTTCTCTGGCGCTGCTGACGCCTTTTATACAGGTTACAGGCCGTGTATCACCCATATCAGAACTGCTTGCTGCCCTCCATTATGGCAATGCCCGAACTGGTGCCGATGCGGGTGGCGCCTGCTTCGATCAGGGCGATTGCCTGCTCATAGGTTCTGATCCCTCCGGAAGCCTTTATTTCCATTTCGGGATCCACATTTGCTTTGATCAGCCTTATGTCCTCTACAGCGGCCTGTCCCCGGGTCATCCCCGTGCAGGTTTTGACAAAATCCACGCCGGCTTTGGTTGCCAGCTGACAGGCCAGTACCTTTTCGTCTTCCGTGAGCAGTCCGGTTTCTATGATCAGTTTCACCGTGCGGCCTTTGGCGGCAAGCATCACTCCGGAAATGTCTCTCAGAATATAGTCTATACGTCCGTCCTTTAATGCGCCTACATTGATTACCATATCAAATTCATCCGCTCCCTCTGAATAGGCAAGGGAGGCTTCCATGTTCTTCGCCTCAGTAGTGGTAGCTCCCAGCGGAAAGCCGATTACGGTACAGATATTGGTCCGGGAGTCTCTGAGCAAGCGCTCGGCCAGCGAAACATAGCAGGGATTGATACATACAGAGGCAAATTGATATTCCATTGCTTCCCGGCAGAGCTTTTCAATGTCTGCCTTCGTAGCCTCCGGTTTCAAATTGGTATGGTCAATAAATTCGTTGATTTGTATCGGGACCATTTATATTACCTCCGTGAATTTCTTAAAGTCTTTGGGGCTGCGTACTTCCCGGGGAGAAACGATCAGTGTGCAGAGGCTGCCTAGCTCCTGCAGCTCCTCCTGCTTTTCAAAGCCTGTGGGACAGGCAAGCAGAACGTTCCCTTCCGATTCCCTGAACACGGGGAGAATATCCTTACAGGTTCCTTCCAGAAGGATTCCGCAAGTGTCTGTGCCGATGTCTTCCGCGGCGGCGATTACCCGATCTTTGTCATCCTTTTTACAGCGGATCATGACCCCGGCACCGTAACGCTCTGTTTCTGCGGCAATCATTTTAACTGCGGCCTCAGAAAGGGGAACGGAGAAGGACATGGCATCGCAGTCGAAGGCACCCTCCCGCAACGGACTGTCCTCAGGCAGAGTGCTGTCTACGGGCGCGATCCAGGCTCGTACGGCAGCTTTTATATTTTTGGTATTATCGCTCTTTTCTGTGTCGGCAAGCACAATCAGTCCCTGGGCTTTTGCATAGTCAATGGTACTCTTCAGACATACTGAGCCGCTGAGACCGTAGGCTTCAAATGCCGATATGTTGAGCAGAACTGCGACGGCCTTCTCCTTTGTGCCGTCGATCAGGGCTTTGTTAAAAGCAAACAGAGCAGCCCCGATGCTCTTGTAAGCCTCTCTGACATGGGTAGGAAGCTCCTCCCAGCAGGGGGAGATGGCCAGTACCGCCTTACTGTGTTTTTCCTGTACTTTTTTTTGTATCAATTCCGCAAAAGTCATATTTTCACTCCTCATTTCTTCAGGTCTTTTATTCTTATGGGTATCTCTGCCGCCGGAGTGGCAGTGGGGAATACAATCCGGTATTCATTGTTGTAGATTTCCGCGTCATACGCTTCGTTCAGAAGCGTAACAAGCGAGCCCGCTTCTGTCATCGGGTCAGGGAACGCATAGTCTGTAGCAGTTCTGTAGTAATCGAGACTTTTCCAGTTATTGGGAGACAGAGCCGCCGGAATGTAGTTTTTTGACAGCTTGTCACCAAGTCCGATCATCCTGGGATTTTCTTTTCCCAAAAGACTGTAGAATTCCCTGTGTGCGTAGTTTGGAGAGCGCCTTTGGGTAGACATCTCTTCCACATTGAAGACATTATAATAGGGATAGAGATAGCCCTGCTCGTAATAAAGACTCTGATTCATAACGTCCTTTGTGGTTTTTACATACATAAAGGAAAGCAGCAGCGCTGTGGCGGTGAGCAGTCCCGCTTTGACAAGGTGTTTCCGATTCAGAAAGGCGGGCAGACGCAGCGCTTCCGGTGAAAAGTGCGCCAGAAGGTTGGGTATGAGCACAATCTCGGTTATTTTATAATAGGCGTTCATACGGGAGGCGATCAGATCAAATCGGAACAGCGCGCAGTATATTACAAATCCCAAAAGGTAGGTGTGGAAAAATATGCGCTCGGCACGGGATACCTTGCGGCGGGCCCCTGCATATAAAATGACAATAAGCCCCAGAAAGACAGTTCTGCTCAGCAGGGACATGATACTGTAGGAGGTCCCTTCTATATAGGTCTTTACACGGGACCCGAGGGCTTCGGGAAGCAGCTCCGTCAGGCTGTAGAAGAGCGGACTGCAGGAAAATACGGTAAGCCCTATGCAGATCATGGCAAAAAGAAGGCTCAAAAGGATCGGATGCCTGTCCGCGCGGGTCCTGAGCTTTTTGCATTTTTCATACAGATAGGGAATTAAAAAGAGAATACTGATGACGGCCGAGGTGTGCAAAGTAAAAGCCAGTGCTGTTCCTGCCAGGCCGAACCAGATTCTGTTCTTGGAAGCAGCCAGCCAGTAACCTGTCAGTACAAGCATCATGGCCAGCACCTGTCTGAAGCTGCTCTCAAAAAATTGCAGGTAATAAACAGCGTACATTACAAAGAGTCCCATGAATCTGTTCGCACAGGCCTTGTAAATCAAAAAACACAGAAGCCCCATTACGATCAGGGAATACAGGAATACAAATACAGTGAAGGGCAGTCCCAGCCCATGGGCCAGATCATTCAAAAACATATAACCCACTTCATAGGTCTGTCCCGCTGCCGCAGGATTTGTATAGATCTGACAGTAGGAGAAGTAATCCGTGCCCTGGCCGCACCGTAAAGCCAGCATCAGTGTGAGCAGGCTGAATACAATGGGAAATACAAAGGGCTTCAACGGTTTTTTATATTCTATCACAGCCAGCGCCAGCAGAGCCGCCAGCACAAATAAACGCAGCATTACAGGTTGATCCTTTCGTAAATTCTTACACTATCATTCTAGCACATTTAACAGCTTTTGAAAATCACAGGGGAGGGGTGCCGTAAAGGTCATTTCCTCTCCGGTGACCGGGTGGCGTAGCGTAAGCTCCCCGGCGTGGAGCGCCTGGCCGGTCATTCCTCTGGTATTGCGTTTGCCGTATACAGGGTCGCCTACGATCGGGTGGCCGATATAGGCCATATGTACTCTGATCTGGTGGGTCCTGCCGGTTTCCAGACGGCATTTTACCAGGGTGGTATCACGGTATCTCTTGATTACGGTAAAATGTGTTACGGCGTTCTTACCGTTCTTTGTGTTCACCGCCATTTTCTTTCTGTCAACAGGATGCCTGCCGATGGGCGCGTCCACGGTGCCGGCATTTTCAGAAAAAAATCCTTCTGTCAGGGCATAGTATATGCGGGATACCTTGTGCTCCTTTATCTGCTCCGCCAGCGCGTTATGGGCGAGGTTATTCTTGGCAACTACCAGTAAGCCGGTGGTGTCCTTGTCGATCCTGTGGACGATTCCCGGCCTCTTTACACCGTTGATATCCGAAAGATCCTGACAGTGAAACAATAGAGCGTTTACCAGAGTCCCCGTGTAGTTTCCGTCAGCAGGGTGTACGACCATTCCCCGGGCTTTATTGATTACGATAATGTCTTTGTCTTCATATACAATATCCAACGGAATGTCCTCGGGCATGACAGAAAGTTCCTCTGTTTCCGGAAGATCAATTTCAATGACATCTCCCTCCCGAAGCTTGTAGTTGGATTTCAGCGCCTGGCCTCCCAGGGTGACACAGCCGCCGTCAATGAGTTTCTGAACATAGTTTCTGCTTTTTCCGGGTAAAATGTCCTTCAATCCCCGGGTAAGCACAGTATCCAGCCGAACCCCGGTATCCTCCGGAGCCGCTTTGTAAGTAACGGTATCGCTCATGCCTCTTCCTTCCGATCCCGCGTAAATTTGGGCTTGTAGAAAAGCTGTTCGTTACCGCGGGTAATGAAAACGGCGAGAATCAGCCCGATGCCGCCGCACACCACACAGATATCCGCAACGTTGAATACGGGAAAATCGTAGCCGAATATGATAAAATCCAGGAAATCTACAACATAGCCGTGTGCAAACCGGTCAATCATATTTCCTACGGCGCCGGCCAGTACGGCTCCCAGGGAAAAAGCAATCAGCGTGTTCCTGCAATAGAAGATGACGCCTGCTATAACCAGCGCCGCGATCAGAGAAACGATGCCGAGGATCACTGCATTCCCTGAAAAAATGCTCCATGCTCCGCCTGTATTGCTGCAATGGGTCAAATAGAAAAATCCTTCAACCACCGGATTTTTCAGGCCGTGGGCCAAATGGTTCGAAACCGCATATTTAGTTATC
>CBCSVZ010000084.1:0-5259 GCA_965143695.1 uncultured Oscillospiraceae bacterium | reverse complement strand
ATCGCTGGACAGAACAATCTTACCGGTATTCTTTACGGATTCCAGAAACTTTTCGTAGTTGAAAGTCAACAAAGATCTTGCGTCAATAACTTCTGTGGAAATTCCGTTCTTTTCTTCCAGAATCTGCTCTGCTTCCAGGGCTTTATACAGAGTTACGCCGATCGTAAGGATGGTAAGATCGGAGCCTGCCTTTTTGATGTCCGGCTCGCCGATCGGTACCTCGTAGGACTCCTTGGGAACGCCGCCCTCGTGGAATTTTTCACCGATATCGTAAATTCTCTGGCTCTCAAAGAAGATAACAGGATCTGTTCCGTTCAGCGCGGTTGCCATCATACCCTTCGCATCATAGGGCGTAACAGGGAAGCAAACCTTAAGTCCCGGAATATGAGCGCACAGAGAGGTCCAGTCCTGAGAGTGCTGTGCGCCGTACTTGGAGCCTACAGATACACGGACTACCAGAGGCATCTTCAGTACGCCGGCACTCATAGACTGCCATTTGGCCATCTGGTTGAATATTTCATCGCCTGCGCAGCCCAGGAAGTCACAGTACATGAGCTCTACGATGGCGCGTCCGCCGCTCATGGCATAACCAACGCCGGTACCAACGATTGCCGCTTCGGAAATGGGGGAGTTAAAGAGTCTGTGGTAAGGAATACATTCGGTAAGTCCTCTGTATACGGCAAAGGCGCCGCCCCAGTCTCTGTTCTCCTCTCCGTAGGCAATCAGAGTAGGATCCTCATAGAATTTGTCAATGATCGCTTCAAATATAGCATCTCTGTACTGGAATACCTTGTTCTTGGAAACAGGCTTTCCGTCAGCGCCAATACCGAATCTCTCCTTCTTGGAAATCTGAATGACTCTCGGACACTCTTCCTTGGGCATGAGCACATCCGGCTTCGCGTCAGACAGCTTGGGGATTCTCTGGTTGGAGAACATCAGATCTTCCAACTGATGAGGCTTTTCAATAAAGTTCATTCTGGGAGAGATCGTCGTATCACTGGCCATCTTGCAGATCTTTGTAACCAATTCCGTAACATTTGCCTTGATCTCATCAAATTCATTGTTCTTTGCAACCTTGGCGGCTACCAGCTTCTTCTGGTATTCATCCATGGAGTTGGCCTTCTCCCAGGCTTCAATTTCTTCCTTGGTTCTGTAGCTGGAAGCATCGGAAGGAGAGTGACCGGAAATTCTGTATGTAAGTGTATCCAACAGAACGGGGCCCTTCTTTTCGGCGAGAATTGCTTTCTTTCTCTTGATCGCGTCAATTACAGCCAACGGATTGTAACCGTCAACCCGCTCTGAATACATCTGCTCGGGATTGACGCCGGCACCCATTCTGGCAAGAATATCATAGCCCATGGTTTCGCCGCAGGTCTGTCCGCCCATACCGTACTGGTTGTTGAAGAAGTTGATGATCAAAGGCAGACCGCCCTTCATATCGCCTTCCCAGAGCTTTTTATACTGGTCCATTGTTGAGAACGCAATTGCCTCCCAAACAGGGCCTCTGCCCATGGAAGCGTCACCGATGTTGGCAATGACGATACCCGGTTTTCTGTTTACCTTCTTGAACAGTGCGCTGCCGGTCGCAATCGTAGCGCTTCCGCCCACGATCGCGTTGTTGGGGTAGATACCGAAGGGGCAGAAGAACGCATGCATGGAGCCGCCCAGTCCCTTGTGGAAGCCGGTCTCTCTGGCAAAGATCTCAGCCAATGTACCGTAGAGCAGGAAGTCGATTGCCAGTTCCTTCACGGTCTTTTGGTCTTTCTGAACAATTTTCAGAATGGATCCGTCGAAGTAGGATTCCATGACATCCATCAGTTCCTTGTCGCTCATTTTCTCAATGGCAGACAATCCCTTGGCCAGAATCTCACCGTGGCTTCTGTGAGAGCCGAAGGTAAAATCATCCGGAGTCAGAGCGTAAGCCTGGCCGACATAGGCAGCTTCCTGTCCGATACCCAGATGGGCAGGTCCCGGATGGCTGTACTCAATGCCGTTGTAGTTGCTGGTGATCTTAATGCTGTTCAGCATGGTCTCGAACTCACGGATGATGGCCATATCTCTGTAGATTCTCATAAAATCTTCTTTCGAATAGTTGGCCTTCTCCTCTTCGATGGTTTTGTTATACTGATTGACAGGAGTCTTCTCATATTTGATGAAGCTCGGTTTTCTGACCTGTTTGGGGTCAATAAATTGTGATTTTGGCATAATTGAAACCTCTTTCCTTAATATAATTTAATTATCGTATCAGAATTCAAAAATCGCTTCCCTTATAATCTCACATACGGAAGGATGAGGGAATACAAGCTGCTTGATATCGTCAATAGGCATTTCCGTCTCGATATAGGTAGCTCCGCCGTAGATGATCTCAGAGGAGTGGTTGCCGATCATATGAATGCCGATTACATTTCTGTATTTCTTGTTGATAAGCACCTTGATGATTCCGTCTCCGCCTTCATTTTCAGCAACATACCTGCCGCTGTACATCATGGAGAGCTTAACGACCTCAAAGTCAATTCCCTTTGCTTTTGCAGTCTCTTCCGTTTCACCGATAGCAGCTACCTCCGGATTTGTGTATATTACAGAGGGGATCGCATTGTAGCGCATGGTATCCTTGATTCCGAGAATGTCATTCAAAGCAACCTCGGTTTCCCTGTATGCAGTGTGTGCCAGCATGGAAGTTCCGTTTACATCGCCGGAGGCATAAACGCCGGAAACGCTTGTGCGGCAGCGGTCGTCAACTTTGATTTTACCTCTCTCGGTTTCTACGCCGATGGTTTCCAGACCGAGACCTTCGGTAAAGGCCCGCCGTCCAATGCTGAGGAGTACCCTGTCTGCCGGTACATCATAGGTCTTGCCGTCCTTTTCGTAGAGGACCTTTCCGTTCTCTACGCCAACAACTTTGCAGCCCAGGTTGAAGGTGATGCCTTTTTTCTCATAATTCTTCATAAGAATTTCTGAAATTTCCGCATCCATGGGTCCCGCAATCTTGTTCATCATTTCGATTACCGTTACCTTGCTTCCTGCGGTGTTGAAGTAGGAGGCCATTTCCAGACCGATAACGCCGCCGCCGATGATCACCAGATTGGAAGGAACCTCTTCCCAGTCTAGGATCTCTCTGTTTGTCACAACAAAGCCGGATTCCAGACCTTCCTTAACACCCGGAATCGGAGGTGTTACCGGTACGGAGCCTGTGGAAATAATGAGCTTGGAGCCCACATAGGTCTCTCCGCCAGCGGCAACGGTAAAGCCCTCTGCTGTACGGCCTGTGATTTTTGCTTCCGCCATCACAACAGTGACCTTGTTTTTCTTCAGCTTGGCCTTAATACCGCTTACCAGAGTGTTGACCACCTTGTTCTTTCTGTTGACTACAAATTTGTGATCCAGCTTGATATCCTTTACGGTGATACCGTATTTCTCACCGTGGGCAGCGCCGTCATAAAGCTTTGCAGAGTAGAGCAGTGCCTTGGAAGGAATACATCCTTCGTTCAGACAGACACCGCCGATAAATCTTTTTTCGATCAGAAGTGTGTTCAGCCCTGCATGTCCGGCTCTTTCAGCGGCCAGATATCCGGCCGGGCCGCCTCCGATTACGATTAAATCATATGCCATGTAAAATGCACCTCTTTCTTATTTAGCTAGCAGCAGTGTGAAATTCTCCAGATTGCAGCACAGCTCGTGGAGGAATTTCGCTGCGGGAGCGCCGTCTAATGCACGGTGGTCGAATGTCAGAGACAGGGTCATAGCCTGATACATCTTCATTTCTCCGCCTACATTCTTCACTCTGGTTTCCAGTGTATTTACACCTAAGATCGCAGTCTGCGGAGGGTTGATCACCGGCGTAAAGGATTCAATTCCCATTGTTCCCAGGTTGGTGACCGTAAAGGAGGCTCCCTGGAGGGCATCGGGACTGATGGTGCCGCCCTGTGCAGCTGTTGCCAGCGCTTTGGCTTCTGCGGATATCTCATTGAGAGATTTTTTATTTGCGTTCTTAAGCGTAGGAACCAAAAGCCCTCTGGGCGTATCTACGGCAATTCCCAGATGTACATTGTTGAAATAGCGCATCTTGTCATCTAAATAATGGGCATTGCAGTCTTTGTGTGCCAGGATGGTTCTGGAAACAGCATAGAGAATAATATCGTTTATGGTAATATTCGCAAGACCGAGCTTTTCCTTATTCTCTTTCAGCTGCTTTCTGTATGCCATTACCTGTGTTGCATCGAAGGAGCTGTTCAGAGTGAGCTGTGCCATTGTAGACAGAGACTGATGCATGGATTTTGCGATCACCTTTCTGATATTGGGAAGCTTCACGTCTTCATAGTCAGGTACATCCCGGAGGGTCGTCTCGGCTGCCTCGGAAGCTGTCTGGCTGTCTGCGGGCTTCTTGTCCAAATCGGACAGCGTGATTTTTCCGCCGATACCTGTTCCGGTCATTCCCGGCTGTGCAGCGCCGGCAGCGGCAAAGGTAGCACCGCCTCCGTTTGCAACAAATTCTTTAATATCCTTTTCCACGATTCTTCCGTAGGGGCCGGAACCTGCTACAAATGCAGGATTGACGCCTGTACGGGTCGCCAGATTCTTTGCTCTGGGAGAAATCGCAATATGTCCGTCCGCAGGGACCGCTTTCGGCACAGAAACAGCTGCGGGTGCAGCAACGGGAGCTGCAACAGGAGCAGGTGCAGCAGCGGGGGCTTCCGTTACTGCAGTTGCGTTGGGATTGAATTCCTCAAAACCTTCGCCGGGTTGTCCGATTACGCACACATTGGTGAGACAGGGAACATCGTCGCCCTCTTCAAAAAAAACAGCCAGCATTGTGCCGTCGAATTTGGATTCTTCGTCAAATGTGGCCTTGTCTGTTTCGTATGTAAAGAGAATATCGCCGACCTTAACGGTGTCGCCGACCTTTTTCGCCCAATTGGATATGATACAGCTTTCAACTGTATTTCCCTGTCTGGGCATAATAACGGGATGGGCATTGGATTTCGGCTCTGCTTTAACCGGAGCGGGAGCTGCTGCTTTCACTGTTGCCGGTTCTGCTGCAGGAGTAGGAGCAGGAGCTTCTTCTTTCGCGCCCTTCGGAGCAAACTGCTTAAAGTCTTCGCCTGCGTTACCGATCACACAGACATTAGTAAGACAGGGCACGTCGTCTCCTTCTTCAAAAAATGTTGCAAGCAATGTGCCTGCGGTCTTTGCCTCTTCGTCAAATGTAGCTTTATCGGTTTCATAGGTAAAAAGGATATCGCCGACATTTACTTGATCGCC
>CBCSVZ010000083.1:0-5259 GCA_965143695.1 uncultured Oscillospiraceae bacterium | reverse complement strand
GGCTGCCGGAGGCAAGAAGCCTGAACTGATACCGGCTATTGCTACAGCTGCCATTGGGGCGAATCTTCCTTTTAACACGCCTAAGGGTGTCATGATTGTGGATATCGGCGGAGGCACCTGTGAGGCTGCTGTGCTTTCCATGGGCGGCGTTGTGGTAAGCAGACTGGTGCGTACGGCGGGAACCGCTATTGATAATTCCATTATTCCCTATATCAAAAAGGAGTACGGGATGCTCATCGGGGAGCGCACCGCTGAGGAAATAAAAATCAATATCGGCTCTGCTGTGCCTAAAGCACAGGAGGAATATATGGAGGTAAGAGGCCGGGATTTGTATACGGGACTTCCCAAAAACATCCGGGTGTCCTCCGGTGAAATAACCGATACCATAAAGGATCCGGTCAATACAGTGATTACACTGGTAAAGAGCGTACTGGAGGAAACGCCTCCGGAGCTTCTGGCAGATATCATAGACGAGGGAATTACCCTTACGGGAGCGGGAGCGCTTCTTGGGGGGATGGATAAATTGATACAGCTGGAAACCGGGATGACAACTGTTGTGGCTGAGAATCCCATGGAGTGCACCATTGCCGGCCTGGGCCGATGCATAGAAAACGAGGCGGTCAGAAGACTTCCTGCCATGTATAACCAACGGGTCTGAGAGGAGAACGTCAGCTTGAAGAAGTCTAAGAGAACAAAAATGATTGCCATCGTGTGCGGTATTACGTTGCTTTTCGTCATTCTTATTGCAGCGTCCGCACCTTCCGGCAGTCCCATACACGGGATCTACAAAGTATTTGCTTCTCCTGTTTCTGTGGTCCAGAATGCATTCAGTTCTCTGGGGCATAAGGTCAAGAGCGGTTTTACTCTGCTGTTTCACGCGGATTCCGTAAACGAAGAACTGGAACAGCTGCGTGAGGAAAATGCTGCCCTGAATGATGCGGCGATGAAGAATCAGATTCTGGAGAGAGAGAACGAAGAACTGAAAGGAATGCTGGATTTTCAGAAGAAATACACAGAATTCAATGTGGTAGGTGCGGAAATCATTGCCGGCGACGTGTCAGAGATGTTTCATACTTTTACCATCAACTGCGGAACCAGTGACGGTATCGAGGAGGGCTCTTTTGTCGTAACCGCACAGGGGCTGGCGGGCGTCGTGCATACTGCGGGACCGATTTCCTCCAAGGTTATTTCCATTGTGGACGAGCAGAACAAGATTATTGCCCGGACGCTGGAAAATAACGAGATGCTGCGGGTAACAGGTACATATGCCGATGAGGGAGGCTCTTACCTGAAAGTTGACAGAATTCTGGACAATGCCGAAATCCATGTGGGAGATACCCTGGTAACCTCTAACAGCGGCGACATCTATCCATACGGAATCAAAGTAGGCGTCATAACCGAAATCGGTGTCAATGAGGCCAGCGGTACCAGATATGCGATTGCAGAACCGGCAGTCAACTTAAGAACGGTCAGCAGGGTGTTTGTAATGACGCCCAAAAAAGATGCAAGCGATATACTGAATTCGGATACGGAGCGTCAGGATGAAGGATGAGCGTCAGCCCCTGCAGTATATCGAGGTGTATCGGGCTTCCAAGCATTTAAAATACGACCATGTACAACCCGGCGGTGCTGTTCAGGTTATCTACTGCATCATCTCTGTGCTATTGTTGATGCTCATACAGAACGGCTTCTTCTCAGCAGGGGGCTTTCAGTTCTATGGACAGTCTCCGTTTCTGGTGCTGGTTTTTGTCTATCTTGTTTCGGTAAAATGTAAGCCCGGCCGGGCGGTCGTGCTCGGCGTTCTTTCCGGCCTTGCGGTGGACATCCTGTTCGGCAGATATGTGGGACTGTATGCGATTATGATGATGTATACCGCTCTGGTGATCTCCTGCCTGGCGGATAAGTTTCTGGATACTAAATTGAGAATTATCGCTTTCGGCGTACCTGTTTTTCTGATCTTCAGAATAACGGAAAGCTTTTTTATCAGATTGCTCAGTATGATTTTAGGCGGCGGAACCTGCTTGTATACAAACTATATCAGCCATTTTACGGGGTACATTATTCCCTGGGTGGTGTATAATGAACTGTGTCTGGCTGTTATGGCAGTACCTGTGTATGCTCTGTGGCGTCGGTGCAGTCCCCATTGACAGGCGAGGAGGAAGAAACCATTGAAAAAGCTATTTACAAACAGATATCTCTATATCAGTCTTGCTGTACTGGTTTGCATGTTCTTAATCACGCTGAAACTGTATCGGCTTCAGATTGTCAACGGAGAGGCATATGAAGCCAAGGTACAGACCAAAAATACGGCCTCTGTTACCCTGGATGCCAGAAGAGGAAACATCTATGACAGGAACGGCGTACTGCTTGCGGGCAGCAGAACAGCGTACAAGCTGCAGCTGACCTATGTCAACAGACCCCAGGCTGAAAGGGATGCCATGTATCTGTCCCTGTTGGAACTTTTGGAGAAAAACGGGGATACCTATGACAATCAGCTGGAGCCCTATATCAATTCGGCTTTTCAATGGGGCTCGGCGCTTACCGGAGACGAAAATATTACAAAACGGGCTTCCTGGATCAAGACCGTCATCAAGGACAAGGCGGATCAGGATCAGTTCCATACTCCCCGTGAGGTATTTGACTATATGCGGGAGAAGGTATTTGAAATTGACAGCAGCTATACCGATTCAGAAGCCTATAAAATCATGACCATAAGATACGCTACCAGGCTGAACGGATTGAGTACGCTGGTGCCTATGACTCTTTCTGACGATATTTCGGAAGAGTCCATGAGAGCCATTGAGACCGGGTATCTCTCCTATCCCGGGGTATACACGGATATTACCTATAAACGGGTATATTACTATCCGGAACTTACCTCCCATATTGTGGGCTATATCAGAAATATTGACGAAGAAGAGTATGAAGAACTTAAAAGTCAGGGCTACAGCCATACGGATCTGGTGGGTAAGATCGGCATTGAGAAGGCCTGTGAGTCTCTGCTCAGGGGGCAGGACGGCTACCGTAAGGTGTATTACGATTCCGCGGCAGGTGCAGTCCGTACCGCTGAAACCGTAGAGCCTGTTCACGGTGACGATGTATATCTTACGATTGACATTAACTATCAGCAGACGGCCTATGAGGCAGTCATTGCCAATATCAACAATGCCAGGGCATTAAAGAATCCTGCGGACACGAACTACGGCGATGCCTGTGCGGGGTGCGTCGTTATGGAGGATGTGAACACAGGGGCCATCCTGGCCATGGCAAATTATCCCTCCTACGACAACAACTGGTTTATTGCGTCCTCCTCTGATAAGGAAGCGCAGACGGCAATTGAGCAGATGTTCGCCGACGCCAATTCTCCCGGCCTTAACAGGGCAACGCAGGGCTTGTACCCTGTGGGCTCGACCTTCAAGCCTGTATCGGCGATTGCCGCGATGGAGACAAAGAGCATATCCGGCCGTTGGCAGCAGGAAACATGTAAGGGTGTGCTTGTGCTTGAGGGCATGGAGCACAAATGTCTGGGCTCGCACGGCACGATTACAATGGATACCGCCTTTGCGCTTTCCTGTAACTCTTATTTTCAGCAGTTGGCCCTGACCGAAGGGGTTGGCGTAGAGAATCTGGACCGATATGCGAAAATGCTCGGCCTGGGTGAGAAGACGGGAATTGAAATCAGTGAGTATGCAGGCTACAGAAGCAACCGTGAAACCATGGCCATCAAGGAAACCGATAAGACGCATATATGGGGTATTTCCGATACTGCACAGACTGCCATCGGACAGCTGTATACGCAGTTCACCCCTTTACAGCTATGCAACTACGCGGCAGCATTGGGAAACGGCGGATACAGAAACCAGCCGACACTGATCCTGAAGACTGTGGCGGCAGACGGAACCGTGACGGAAAATCAGTATAACAACAGGGTAAAGCTGGATATCAGTGACGAAACGTTAAATACTGTAAAATCAGGTATGAAATCGGTTGTCGATACGAAGACTACTTCTGCTCACGCAGCCTTTAAAAATTTTTCGGAGGGATTTGTGGCAGCCAAGACAGGTTCCCCACAGACCGGCATGGAATCTCTGGGACAGAGCTCTCACTCTGCGGTCATCAGTTACGCACCGGCCGATAAGCCGGAGGTTGCCGTTTCGGTTTTTGTCGAGCATGGGGCCTGGGGAAGAAATTCGCTGCCTACCGTAGCCACTATGCTGGAAAAATATTTCGGCATAACGCCTAAGGAAGAGCCGACTCCTACGCCTGCCGTACCGACGGGAGAGGAGCCTCAGGGGCCGTCGGGGATTCCTTCGGATTAAACAGGGGATTGTTTCACAGAACTGTCCTGACAGACCTGATTCTGTGGCGCAAGGGTCTCACAGAAGGGGCGGCTGCTTCACAGAACGCCCTCGTACAAGCTACTTCTGTGAAGAGATTTTTCTGTTTTTCGGCAGTTTTTTCACAGAACTGGGTCCCGCAAGTCGATTCTGTGAAGGAATTCAGGGTGTTTGTCAATTCTTTTTTCACAGAAGCTTCCTCTGCGAGCTGTTTCTGTGAAAAAAACGGCGTTTCTCCTGTTCGTTGTTACACAGAAGGTCCCGTTGCAAGCCACTTCTGTGAAGAAAATCAACTTTGCGCCCTTCCCTGCGCGCCTCTTTTAAATATTTCAGGATTGTGGTACAATAGCAACGTAGATGTAATACTGCAATAAATAACGGAGTAGATGTCGTGTTATGAGAAAGAGTCAGATCATATCTTTATTAATACTGTTAGGCCTGGTTACGATCACAATTTGGGTAGGAGCCCTGTATGACGGCGGTAAGCAGGAAGTGATTCCTACGGAAGCTCCCTCTGCTACCGACACGGCGCCGGCAGGGACTGAAGCGACTCCCGCCCCCGGATCGGCTGTTTCTGACGAAGAAATCATGAATCTTCCTACGGATACCATTACCTGGAGTCCCGATTTCAGCGACGGCGCCCTGAAGGTTACCCTGGACAGTTCTATATTGGAGCAAATGGCAAAATACGGCTGTATCTATGACGGCAGCTCCTTCGGACAGGAAGCCGCCTATATCACCTTTGATATAGGCTACGGAGACGAACAGGATGTCAAGAATATTGAGGCGGCTCTGGATGCCCTGAAAAATACAAGTATTAAAGCAATCTTCTTTGTAACAGACCAGTTCTTTACAGGGAATAATGTTGAAGGCGTCGTAAAGCGCCTTGTGAGCGAAGGCCATTTGATCGGTAACAGAGGAA
>CBCSVZ010000082.1:0-5262 GCA_965143695.1 uncultured Oscillospiraceae bacterium | reverse complement strand
AAGAACCTCATCACCGAGCTGGTGCGGTACGGCGTTGAACCGGAAAAATTGGCGGCAGTATCGGAGGATATCCGGAAAGAGGAACAGACCGGCGAACTGTCTGTTAAGCTGAAGGAGCTTTCTTTGGTATACAACAAGTATAAAGAACTGCTCAATACCGAGTACATGGACGAACTGGATATGCACAGGGTGCTTATCGAGAAGCTGGAGAAAGAAAAGCCCTTTGCAGATGCCGTCCTGTGGATCGATGAGTTTACGGGCTTTACCACTCTGGAGCTGGAAATCATTGAATGTCTGGTCAGGCAGTGTGCTTCTGTGAATATCTGTCTGCTGAACGGCAGCCCTGCAGATCAGACCTTCCGGGGTGTACATTTTACCCTGAAACTGTTAGGGGAAATCGCAGAGCGCACAGGCTGCAAAAAGAATGTGAGACACATAGACCCGGAGCGCTTGCCCCGGTTTGCGGAGAATCCTGCTCTGGCGGCGCTGGAAAGGGAGTTCGGGCGCTATCCCTGCAGACCTTATCCGGGGGTCCCGGAACATATCAGAATCAACACCTGTACGGACCTTCACAGCGAGGTGTATAACTCCGCGCTGGAGATACAGCGGCTGTGCACGGAGGAAGGACTGCGCTTCCGGGATATTTCCGTGACCGTAAGAGATGTGGAACGGTATCAGCATATCATCAACGCAATCTATCCGCTTATGGGCATTTCTTATTTTATGGACGACCGAATGAATCTGGACAGACATCCTCTGCCTGCGTTTATTCTGGATACTTTGGACATTATTGCCGAGGGCTTTCGCTATGACAGTGTGTTCAGCTTCTTAAAATCCGGCTATTATCAGTGGGACAGAGCTGTGATTGACCGGCTTGAAAATGATATGCTTGCCAGAGGGATCCGAAGCAAAAGCGGCTGGGAGAAGCCTGTGCCCGATCCGGAGTGTGAGGCGCTCCGCCGGGATTTTATGGGTAAAATGGATACTTTATACGAAGCCTTTCGGAAGAGCAGAACCTATAAGGAGGGGCTGACAGCCCTGTGTGCATTTCTGGACAGCCTGAGCATTCAGGAGAAACTGGGAGAGGACGGCGGCCTGAGTCTGAGAATCTGGGACATCATTACACAGGTTTTCGGTCAGCTGTACGATTTTCTGGGGGATCAGCCCTGCGGCGGAATTGCGCGGACTGCTGAGGAATTGAAGCTGCTTTTAAAAAGCGGTTTCAACAAGCACTCGGTGGGTGCGATCCCGGAGAATACGGACTGTGTACAGATCGGCGCTGCCGACCGGTCCAGAACCCATGAGATCCGGGCCTTACTTGTTCTGGGGGCGAATGAGGGGGTATTTCCTGCGAGCTTTAAGGATGACGGCCTCCTGTCCGACCGGGAGAGGGAGCTGCTGGAGCAGAAGGGCATTCCTCTTTCCGAGACAATGAAGACCAGAGCCTTTCTGGAGCAGTTTTTGATTTACAGAACATTGACCTCGCCGAAAAAGTATTTATATATCAGTTATGCCCTGGATATGGGAGAGGACAGCGGGGGCAGACCTTCCTGGCTGGTGCGGAGAGTCAGAACCATTTTACCGGAGGTTTCCTGTACACAGGGGGAAGCGGTATCGGGCTTCGGAGCAGAGAATGCGGTCCGTCTGCCGGAAAGGGCAGAGGCCTGGCTTTCTCAGGATATTGCTATGCGGCTGTTCACGCAAAAGGACGGTACCGTGGCATCTGTATCCGGTATGGAAACCTATATGAAATGTCCTTACAGCTTTTTTGCAGATAAGGGGCTTCAGGCGAAACCCAGAGAACAGTATACGGTGGAGAACTTCGATACAGGATCCTTCTTACACCTGCTCTTGGAATACGGCACCGGGGAGCTTATGAAGAGAGAGCATGAGGTGAGCAGAGAGGAGTGTGCGGACATTATAAAGGCAGTGACTCCCAAGGCCTTAAACGCTTTGGAAAATCAGGCCATGACAGGGACCGCACGAAACAGGTTTCTGACGGACAGACTGATAAAGTTCGCCGGAGATTCTCTGTATGCGGTTGCCTGCCAGTGCCGGAGCAGCGCTTACACGCCGGGAGGCTTTGAGGTAAAATTCGGCTACAATACCGGAGATTCTTTGCCGCCCTTGGAGATACAGAGCCCGGACGGAAGTATTATTAAGATAAAGGGAAAGATCGACCGGTATGACTACTGGGATCATGACGGCGTGCGGTACTTCAGAATCATAGACTATAAATCTTCAAAGCATAAGCTGCAGCCGGGAGAGGCATATGACGGATATAAAATGCAGCTGATGACCTATATGGACGCCATGGAAACGGCCATTCATAAGGAGGGCAGAGAACCCGTCTGCGGCGGTGTGTTCTATTTTGACATTCCGACCGGCCGGACCAAAAACGCGGAATACCATCTGAAAGGCCTTTTCTATGATGCGCCGGAGAATGTCGCGGCGATGGCCGGGGAGAGCGGAGGAGGCGGCCTGAAGCTTTACAGACAGCGTGTTACAGACTGCAGCGGGGTGCCGGAGGGTGGCTTTGCTTTTCTGAAAGACCGTGTGCGGACAAACATCTCAGCAATCACGGAAAATATCAGGCAGGGGCATATTCCGGCAGAGCCTGTGCAGAGCGGGGAATGGTCCGCCTGCAAGTACTGCAGCTTTAAAGGCGTGTGCGGTTTTCACGGCAGGCCCAGGGAGTACAGGGCCACAGAGGAGCAGCAGGTATGGGACTTGAAAAATAAGGAAGATTAGGGTAAAATATTTAAACGTTTGAAGTATATATTTTAAAGGAGAGTGCGTTATGGGTTACTATGACAAAAAAAGCATTGCCGATATCGATGTATCCGGCAAAAAGGTAATTGTAAGAGTAGATTTCAATGTGCCGCTGGATGAAAACGGAAATATTACAGATGATAAGAGAATCGTAGGTGCTCTGCCTACCATTAAGTATTTGATAGATCATAAGGCTAAGGTGATATTGGTTTCCCACCTTGGCAGACCGAAGAACGGCCCCGAGGCTAAATTCAGCATGAAGCCTGCCGCAAAGAGACTGAGCGAGCTCATCGGCCAGGAGGTCGTATTGGCTTCTGATGTAATCGGCGAGGATGCTAAGGCCAAGGCAGCAGCTGTAGGCGAAGGTCAGGTCGTTATGCTTGAGAATGTAAGATTCCACAAGGAGGAGACCTCCAAGGATGAAGCCGTCATGAAGGCTTTTGCAAAGGAATTGGCATCTATGGCGGAAATCTATGTAAACGATGCTTTCGGTACTGCCCACAGAGCACAGGCTTCCACTGCGGGAATTGCAGATTATCTGCCTGCTGTATCGGGCTTCCTGATTCAGAAGGAAATCGATGTTATGGGCAAGGCACTTTCCAATCCGGAGAGACCCTTTGTTGCAATATTGGGCGGCGCCAAGGTTTCCGACAAGATTCAGGTTATCAAGAATCTGTTGGACAAGGTTGATTCCTTGATTATCGGCGGCGGTATGGCTTACACCTTCTTAAAGGCAATGGGACATTCCATCGGAAAATCTATTTGCGAAGAGGACAAGGTGGAGCTGGCGAAAGAGCTTATGGCAGAGGCCAAGGCGAAGGGCGTCAATCTTCTGCTTCCTGTTGACAACGGAACTTCTTTGGAATTTTCCAAGGAGGCAGAGCGTAAGGATGTAGATTCCGACGATATCCCCGAAGATTATATGGGTATGGATATCGGACCCAAGACCGTTGCGCTCTTCTCTGAATGCATCAAAAATGCAAAGACAGTCGTGTGGAACGGACCTATGGGCGTCTTTGAATTTGATAAATTTGCTATGGGTACCAAAGAGGTGGCCAAGGCAGTTGCTGATTCAGGGGCTATTTCCATCATCGGCGGCGGAGATTCCGCAGCGGCTGTTGAACAGCTGGGTTATGCGGATAAGATCACACACATTTCTACAGGCGGCGGAGCTTCTCTGGAATTCCTGGAGGGTAAGGTTCTTCCCGGAATTGCATGCCTGATGGATAAATAATTGAAGAATCAATATCGTTTTAAGATTGGAGTAATTAGTATGAAGAGAACACCCATTATTGCAGGTAACTGGAAAATGAATAAAACTCCTGCGGAGACAGCCGCATTTATTAAGGAACTGCTCCCGGAGATCAAAGACAGCAAGAATGAACTGATTGCAGCCGTACCTTTTGTATGTCTGCCTGCGGCTTTGGAGGCTGCAAAGGGCAGCAACCTTAAGATTGCCGCACAGAATATGCACTGGAAGGAAAGCGGCGCCTACACAGGTGAGGTTTCCGGCGCAATGCTCAAGAGCATGGAGGTACCCTATGTTATTATCGGACATTCCGAGCGCAGAGAGTACTTTGCAGAGACGGACGAGACGGTCAACCTGAAAGTCAAGGCAGCTTTCTCTTACGGTATCACACCGATCATCTGCTGCGGCGAGACGCTGGAGCAGAGAGAGGCAGGCATTATGGAATCCTGGATCAGCGGTCAGGTAAAGGCTGCTCTGAAGGATCTGAGCGCAGAGCAGGTAAAATCTCTGGTGATCGCCTATGAGCCAATCTGGGCAATCGGTACAGGAAAGACAGCTTCCAAGGAGCAGGCGAATGAGGTCTGCACGATTATTCGGAATGTTGTGAAAGAGCTTTATGATGAAGAGACTGCAGAGACCATGCGAATTCAGTACGGCGGAAGCGTCAATGCAGCCAACAGCGCCGAGCTCTTCTCTATGGAGAACATCGACGGCGGTCTTGTAGGCGGCGCAAGCCTGAAGGTTAAGGACTTCTCAGTCATAGCGGGATATGAAGCATAAGAAGGGCCTTTATATCGGCATCTGTGTCGGTTTATTGCTGATGATATTAGCTTTTGTTTACCTATGGAGCCTGGGAATGTTCTCAGGCTCTGCAGGTGTCGGTCCCAGAAATGAGACCGTGGAGGCGGCTGTAACGGAGGAATTGAATGCCCGGCTTCGTTCCGCCTTTGACAGTGACAGCGGGTTTTCACTGGTAGAGGTAAAATCCTTTGCTGCCATATATGAATCCCGATATTCCGCGGAGGAGTATCCGGAAGGGCATGCCGTGCCCGCGGAGATCGTTGACAAGGCGATCTATGAGGAGCACAATCATATTACCATTGAACTTACTTTTCAGGGCGAACGGCTGAAATTTAATGAGTATAAGGTACTTGTATATCAGATCATGCAGGTGATCAATGACAAGCTGGACTGGGAGCCATTGCAAATGCAGGTATTCTACCAGAGATATCCTGAAGGTG
>CBCSVZ010000081.1:0-5334 GCA_965143695.1 uncultured Oscillospiraceae bacterium | reverse complement strand
GTTATGTCCGAAGAGTCTTAATACTCTTACAGCCTGATCGCTGAGCGCCTCCATGGAACGGAGCAAGGGGGTTTTCTTATCCAGCACCTCTCCGCTGTAGGAACAAAACGCTGTGGGGATGCAAAGGGCATCGTCCTTAATAAAAGCGTATGAAGTAGGATCCCACGCTGTGTAGCCTCTGGCTTCGAAGGTTGCCCGGAGTCCGCCTGAGGGGAAGCTGGATGCGTCCGGCTCGCCTTTGATAAGCTCTTTACCGGAAAATTCCATTATGACGCTTCCGTCTGACTGAGGGGAAATAAAGCTGTCATGCTTCTCCGCTGTGATTCCTGTCATCGGCTGGAACCAGTGGGTATAATGGGTAGCGCCTTTTTCAATGGCCCATTCTTTCATGGCATTGGCAACTACATTTGCCACATCAATTTCAAGGTCCGTCCCTTCCTCGATTGTCTTGCGCAGCGATTTATAGATATCCTTAGGCAGTCTGTCTCGCATAACTGCATCATTGAATACCATGCTTCCAAACAGTTCGGGTACGTTCTTCATTTTTATTCGCTCCTTTATAACTTATTTTTTGTTAACACCAATGCTTTATTATCTGTAATATGTTGTTTTGTAAAAAATAAAGCGCTGTGAGTTAAGCTAACTCACAGCGCCTTTGCTGTTAACAGGGGATATCATAAACCATCCAAAAACATTTGTCAACCCCTTTGGGGAAATTTTTTTATTTTGGCTTTTTGCTTGCATTTTACCCCTACCTCATGCGCTATAAACCTCCTGCCTCGTAGGAAAATGACGTCCAAAAACGCTATTTCCCCTACTTTTTTTTGGCAATTATCCTGGCCGGTAGGGATTTCCCTCTGAATCAAGCCATGTTTCCTACTTGAAGCCTCCATATGTGCATTTTTAGTAGGACTCAGGCAAACTGCTCGTTCTCATTCATAAACACAAACGGACACTCCCTCAACAGCGCCATAGCCGGAATAGCCTTTGGGCAAATACGGAGTGTCAATGTGAAGCCCCTCCTTGTCCACACTTTGCAAATACACATAGTGCAGCGTAAGATTTTCTTCATCCACCAGAACATACTCGGAGCAATTTTCCCAGCCCAAAACAGAAACATAGGCAGGATACTCAAAATGTGCCGTGTCATATTCAGCTTTTGTCTGAGAGATCAGCCCAAGCTCTTTTTCAAAATTCTCCGCGGAATATCGGACAGACAACAGCGTCTGAACAGACTCCCCTAAAGGCAGCAGTGCTTCATACCGGTTATAATATTTTACAATATCCTGAATCTCAAAATTCTGCGGTACAATAGCAGTAGGCTCAACAAGAACCACCTCTGTTCCGTCCTCCGCAATCTTCGTCTTCAGCATTCTGTGGTCATGGTAGGAAAAGCTCGCAAAAAAGCTTTCCGAATACGCATCAGCACCTTCAAACTCATGTACAAAAGAAGAACAACTACATAAAGACAAAACCAACATTACGAATAGCATGAATAGAAAAACTTTTTTCATAGTTACCCCCTCCATAGTTACATAAAATCCCCATCAAAATCAAAGCCATGCATTATATGTATATTGTACCACAAGATTTTCTGTGTTGTCTAACCAACATGGGGTTTAACCGCCATGGGGTCTGACCCCCGTCCGGTAAATTTTCGACACTGCGGGCTATTTATGTCAGGTTTTATAAAAGTTTTATAAATGCAGCTGTACCCATTCTTATGTAAAAATCAATAAAAAGCAGGCCGGAAACCAAAATCCGATTCCCGGCCATCCCTGCTAATTTTATTTTACCGGCACCAAAGGTTTATCCTAAATATATCTCCGGATTCGCACTGCTGCCGTCCTGCAGAACTTCAAAGTGGATATGCGCGCCGTCCTCCTGCTCACAGAAAATGTCACCGGAGACCTTCCCCAGCACTGTTCCGGCCTCCACCGCATGACCTACCACAATGCCGTCAGCTGCCTTGACACCGCAGTAAACGGTCTTGAGGCCCGCCCCGTGGTCCACAATAATCGTATCTCCGTAACGAGGATCGTATTTGACATCGGTCACCGTCCCCACATAGGCGCACAGCACATCGGTTCCCGCATTGGCCGCAATATCCAGTCCCTTATGCGTTCTCCACTCCTGTAACGTCTTGTTGTAAACCAGCCGGTCCGCCGCATAGGCTTGTAAAATGTCCCCCTCCACGGGCTTGGTCATTTTTACCGGGGCAGGGCTCGGCGACGGCGCAGCACCGTCAGGATTCTGCGAGGGCTCCGGCGTAACCGGGTTCATAACCTGCACATCCGGAGACAAACCGGGGGTCTGACCCCCGTCCGGTGGTGGGGTAGCTGTACTGTATGAAAGTATTTCCTGGTCCCGGTCTCCTGAACGCTGCAATGCTACAACACCGCCTACGCATGTGGCAACAATGCAGATAATTAAAATGATATAATAGCCTTTTGTCTTTAAAAAGTTTTTCATGTATATCAACCTCCAGTGGCTATTCTTCCCACCGCCGTAAAGTGATATACATTTATTTTGCAAAACAGAGCATAGACAAAACACACGGTTTCTTTGGCAAGTCGCTTAGCAAAAACCGTGTGTTTATATGTTGTAATGTCGAATTTTTTCCGGACGGGGGTCAGACCCCATGGCGGTAAAAAAGAATCCTAACGATATTTTACGGTCATTACTGAAACCGCAAACTGATATCCAGGGATTTTACCGAATGGGTGATACGGCCCACGGAAATAATATCCACGCCGGTATCGGCTACACCGCGGATACGCGCCTCGTCAATGTCGCCGGAAGCCTCCACCAACGCGCGGCCGGCGATTAATTCTACCGCCTTTGCCATCTGCGTGTTGTCCATATTGTCCAGCATAATGATGTCCGCCCCGGCCTCCAGCGCCTCCTGCACCATATCAAGATTCTCGGTCTCAACCTCGATCCGGATGGTGTGGGGAATTTTACCGCGGACTGCGGAAACAGCCGCCTTTATGCCCCCTGCAGCAGCAATGTGGTTGTCCTTAATGAGCACACCGTCGGAAAGGGAAAATCTGTGATTTTGTCCCCCGCCTACGCGAACCGCATATTTCTCCAGATAACGAAGTCCGGGAGTCGTCTTTCGCGTATCCACCACATGGGCGGAGGTACCCTCAATGAGTGCCGCCAGCTTATGGGTCCTGGTAGCCACACCGGAAAGGCGCTGAAGTAAATTCAGAGCAGTACGCTCACCCTCAAGAATCGCAATGGTGGGACCTTCAACTGTGGCGATAATATCCCCTTTTTCCACAAGGCTGCCCTCCGGTTTCAACACGGTAAACACCACGCGCTTATCGATCAGGGAGAAGGTTCTCTCCGCCACAGGCAGACCTGCGATGACGCCGCTCTCCTTGGCAATAAATCTGGCCTTGGAGACACTTTCTTCAGAAATGATGTTCTCTGTTGTAATATCGCCGAAAGGCATGTCCTCCTCAAGAGACATTTGAATGACCCGGTCAATCTGGTCGAAATTCAGCATCCGTATTCCACCCTTCTTTCAATATTGCGTTTCCAGTTTTCGTCATCCCGCTCCGGGTAATCGGACCGGTAGTGCGCGCACCGGATTTCTGTCCGCTCCAAAGCGGATTCAACGATGATCTGTGCCAGCATGGTATCATTTTGTAAAATAAAGTCCTCTGCTGTTGTATTTTCCATATCCCGGATCTTCGCGCGCATAGCGGATATTTTACCCAAAGCCTCCTCCAGAGACTTGCCGTCGCGCTCGATGCCCACCAAATGTGTCATGATGTGCTTGAGCTCCTGTATCATTGCGGCCACATCACAGTCCGTGGGCTTGCCGTGTCTCTGTGTCTGATAGGTAAAATGTTTCTCCTCCGGGCCGCCCCGGCGTAAAATGGCATCCGCCTGGTCTCCGATACGGTGCCCGAATACAAGGCCTTCCAAAAGGGAGTTGCTGGCCAGTCTGTTCGCTCCGTGAATGCCCGTGCAGGCAACCTCGCCGCAGGCAAAGAAATTTTCAAGCCCTGTCTCGCCGTAGATTCCGGTCTTGATTCCGCCCATGCAGTAGTGCTCTGCAGGCGCAATGGGGATATAGTCCTTGGACATATCAATGCCATACTCCATACAAGTGGCAAAGATCATCGGGAATCTGTGTTCCAAATAATCCCGGTCTTTGTGTGTAATGTCCAGATTCATGTGCTTTTCGCCGGTCTTCTTCATTTCTTTAAAAATGGAGCGGGAAACCACATCCCGGGGTGCCAGTTCGGCTAATTCATGATAGCGGGGCATAAATCTTTCTCCGGCAGCATTCCGCAAAACAGCACCGTCTCCTCTCACGGCCTCAGAGATCAGGAAACTCCGGTTCTTCTCATGATAAAGGACTGTAGGATGGAACTGTACAAATTCCATATCCATAATAGGGGCTCCCGCCCGGTAGGCAAATGCCGCACCGTCTCCCGTGGAAACCTCGGGATTTGTGGTGTACTGATACAGCTGTCCAAAGCCGCCGGAAGCACAAATCACAAGTCCGGCGTAAAATACCTTATATTTTCCGGTCTTTTCATCTAAAGCCAGAACCCCGTAACATTTTTTCTCCTCTACCAGTAGATCCAGTACCCAGATTCTTTCAATAATATTGATGTTTCTTTTCAGAGATGCTCTGTGGATCAGGGTATCGCATACAGCCTTTCCTGTGGAATCCCCCGCATGAATAATACGGTTTGTACTGTGAGCGGCCTCTCTTCCCAGCGCCAGCTCCTTGCGGTCCGGAGCTTTGTCAAATTTTACCCCGTATTCGCAAACCCTGCCGATATTCTGCGCCGCCTCGTCTACCAGTACGCGCACGGACTTTTCGTTACAAAGGCCCGCGCCTGCATAGAGCGTATCCTGCATATGGCTGTCGGGCGAATCGTTTTTATCCAGGGATACCGCAATGCCGCCCTGTGCCAGGACAGAGTTGCTGATCTCCACTTCCTCTTTCGTCACAATTCCTATTTTATACTTGTTCGAAAGCTCCAGAGCCGTGTAAACTCCTGCAATGCCGCTTCCAATAATCAACACATCGTAAAATTCTTTTTCCAGCTCATCTGTGTCGAAGTCAATAAGATATCTGTAAGCTTCCATGCTACCCCTTCTTTCTAGTTAAACATGGTAATTGTAAACTCTTGCCCATTAAATGTCAATTTATAATTTATTCGCAAAATAAATCCCAAAATAACACATATAGCCTGTATACTTGAAATCGCTATGAGAAAAAAATTGTATTTTACAGTTATAATGATAATATTCGCCGCTTTTTTTCAGACAGGGGTCAGACCCCCTGTTTATGCTGAAGCAGAT
>CBCSVZ010000080.1:0-5371 GCA_965143695.1 uncultured Oscillospiraceae bacterium | reverse complement strand
TTTTTGAATGAAATCACTGCCTCTGTGAATACTAATAGAGTATTCAATACTTATTATAAAGAGGTGACCTGCCCGGATGGTGAGAGTAATGGATATAAGAGGAATGCCTGTGATCAGCCTGCAGGACGGACGGCGGCTGGGCTTTTTGGCCGGTCCGGTCTTCGATACCAATGATTGTCTTACAGGCTTTCTTCTGGAAAGCAAGAGCCCTTTTACCTCGCGGAAATACATCGCGCTGGACAACATGCTGCGGGTGGACAAGAACAGCTGTGTGGTGTATAACGAGCGTTCCCTGGAGAAGATGCCCAGTAAAGCCGATCACAAGCGGCGCTCGGGCTATGAGGATATGCTGGGCCGGGATGTAAAGAGTGCCGGCGGCAAGAATCTGGGGGTCGTGAAGGATCTGGTTTACAGCACAGAGACCGGCACAATAGAGGGGCTTGAGCTTTCCAAAGGTTTCATGGAGGATGCTATTGACGGCAGAAATGTCGTCATGGTAAGAGACGGCATTGAGGTAGCCGAAGAATTTATTGTTGTTGGGAGGGAAAATGAATGAAAAGCAATAAGCTTATGGCGGGATTGATGCTCGGCGCGGCGGCCGGCGGTATGATCGGAGCCGTTATGGACAAGAAAAGTAATAAAAACATGCTGGCCAGAATGGGCAGAAAAATGCTCAAGAAGTGTACAGGTATCGTATCAGAGCTGTTATGAAAAATCTGATTTATTTTCTGCCGGCGGCAGCAGTCGCTGCAGGTGTGATTTTATTCAGGGACAGACTTACCCATATTGTTGTTCCCTTTGCACTTGCCGCGGTACTGACAATGATACTGTCTCCGCCGACAGTGTACTTAAGCCGTAAGACAAAACTGAATAAGAGCGGGTCGGCAGCCCTGTCCATGATTGCTTTTGTTTTAATCATTATTTTGCTCATAGCGGGGATCATGCCTGTATTTCTGGACAGCCTCCGTGAAGTCGTCAATAATTCAGGCGAGATCGCGTCTGAGGTGGAAAGCACCGTGGGGAAACTCAATTTGAGCCTCCAACGGATACTGGGCGTTGACAGCGACAGTGATGCTTCTGTCTGGATGAATCAAACTGCGCGCAGCCTGTGTGACAGACTGTTTCATTCTTTAGAGAACTGGGCCTCCGGAATTCTGGACAGGATCGCAGAATCCTACGGGGAAATATTTGCAGCTGTTTTCGACGGTATTACGGCGCTGGTAATCACCTTCTATCTGCTGCGGGACGGGCGGCAGCTGAGAATTTGGGCTCTGGACGCCTTCCCTTTCCGGTGGCGGGAGCCGGTGGCCTGTATTTTCAGTGATCTGGGTAAAATATTTTCCGACTTCCTGAAGGGACAGCTGCTGGTTAGCCTGATCCTGGGCATTACCCAGACCTGCGGCCTGCTGATGCTGGGGATTCCCTATGCGCCGATTTTGGGATTTTTCGGAGGCGTTTTGAATATCATTCCGTATTTCGGTCCCTTTATAGGCGCTGTGCCTGCCGTGCTGGCGGCTTTTTTTGTATCGCCGCTGAAGGCGCTGTGGACAGCGCTGCTTTTTATTGTATTGCAGCAAATTGACAACAATCTGCTGACGCCTAAGATCGTGGAAGGCAAATTAGGCGTACATCCTGTTACAACCATTATTACCGTCTTTCTGGGAGGCGAATTTTTCGGATTGTGGGGGGTGCTGCTTGCGGTGCCTGTCTATGCGGCTCTGCGCAGCATTCTCAGAAGAGTGCTTCCAGCTGTGCGGCTGCCCGCGTAATATTCCACTCGGTCTGTGACAGGAACTTCTCTGCGTCGCTTCTTTGGGTAAAATGTTCTTCTTCCGATTCCGCACAGATCTTTTCCGCCCATTTCTCAGGCCCTTCACAAAGAGAGAGAAAAGAAAGCAGCGGAGTGACGGCGGCTTTCCGGGGAACTGCTTCCGCGCTGGTGAAGGAGGGAAGCCCAGACGTCTGGGCCTCTATGAGGGTCATGGGAAGTCCTTCGAATCGGGAAGGCAGGATAAAAGCGTCCATCGCACAGTACAGGTCGGGTACATCATTTCTTTCACCGAGAAATTTTACACTGTCCTCCAGACCCAAAAGCTTTGCTTTGGCTTTCAGCTCTGCTTCCAGCCGTCCCTGCCCGATGATCAGCAGAACAGCCGCCGGCTTTTGTTTGCGGAGCTGAGAGAATATCTCCAGAAGGAAACCGTGATTTTTCTCAGGATCCAGACGGGCCACATTCCCCAATACAAAGGCATCGGAGACGCCCAGCGCTTCCCGCAGGCGATCTCGCGTTTCCGGGTGGAAGGCAAAGGCCGAGGTGTCAATGGCGTTGGTTATAATGCGAAACTTGTCCGATTCCAGAATCGGTTTCCCGTAGAAAAATTCACCGGATCGGCTTGAACAGGCCCAAAAGTCCGTGGCGTATTTTACCAGTCTGCCCTTATACAGGCGGTGCAGGGTATTGGTGAGCCTGCTTCCCATGGCCTGTGAATTATGGGCGTGAATGATCCGGCGCGGGATGTTGTATTTTGCGGCCAGCTTCAGTATGGTCAGATCGCTTATCAGGCAGCAGTTATACCAAAGAGCGGCGTATTCCTGTCCGTGGGCGGCAAAAAAATCCTTTAACTCCTTTTTATTTTTGCGGTAGTCGGCAGAGCGGCCGGTGATCACAAAACAGCGGCCTCCCAGTGCCCGGATTTCTTCGGCACAGTAGGGCGCTTCATTATAGGAGATGAAATCAAACTGAAATTGATCACGGTCAATATGGCGGTAGTAATTCATAATAAATGTTTCCATACCGCCTCTGTCCTTACTCATTCCCATAACCAGAATCCGCTTCAAACCAAAACCACCTGACAAAAAAATTAATACTGTATTAAAATTATACTACAAAGCATACAAAAAAGCGAGAGGAAAAATATTATTTTAGTTGACACTTTTTTGGAAACAATATATAATTGACCCGTCAATAATTATTACTTGGTCATAAAAAAGAAAGGTGCTGATCGCAATGAGAATATTCAGAGATTTTAAGATGCCCAAAATCAAGATGCCAAAAATCAACATGGATAAAATGGGCGATATAGATGAGATCAACAGTGTGGACTATGCCATTGAATCCAGTGAGCGGGTAAAGGAGATCAAGGATTTTAAAATTTATGAGCCTTTTACCTATAAAACGGTGAAGGAGGCTTTCCTCCACTCCCTGAAGGCTTACGAAAACAATACGGCCATTTTGGAGCGGCGCGAGCACAAGAGTGCATTTAAGGAGTGGACCTACGGGGAGTTCGGCAGAGATGTTATGGGTCTCGGCACCGGTATGGTAAAATATCTGAATCTTCTGGATAAGCGTGTGGTGATTATAGGCGAGAACTCCTATAACTGGTATGTCTCCTATATGGCCATGCTCTGCGGGGTGGGGATTGCCGTGCCCATTGACAAGGATATCCCGGCACAGGAATTTGAGAATCTGGTACACCGCTCCAGAGCCTCCGCAATCATCTATTCCCCCAAGAAAAAGGATATGATCCAGAAGCTGAAAGACAACCTTCCGGAGGTCGACTATTTTATTGAAATATACTCGGACGGAGCCCTTCAGAATAAGGAGATCGGCTTCAATACCGTTATCGGTATCGGAAAGAAGCTCATAGAATCCGGAGACGACAGCTTTGAGAAGATCGAAATCGATCCGGAGGCGTTTAAGGTACTCATTTTTACTTCGGGAACCACCTCCAGCTCCAAGGGGGTTATGATCTGCAACAGAAATCTTGCCCAGAATATCAATGCCGTAAGTGCATATGTTAAGCTCTACGAACAGGACAGGCTGATGTCTATTTTACCCTTACACCATACCTATGAATCCACCATAGGCTTTCTGGTTCCCATGATGTCCGGCTGCTCCGTCGGTGTATGTGAGGGACTGAAGTATATTGTGCAGAACTTAAACGAACTCAAACCTACTGTTATACTGACGGTACCTCTTTTGGTAGAAAATATATACAAAAAAATGCGGGAAAGCATCAAGAAACAGAAAAAATCCACCCTTGTCAATTCCCTCATCCACATTACCAACGGTCTGAAGACTGTCAATGTGGATATCAAGAGACGCGTTTTTTCGGAAATTATCAACAATCTGGGAGGGAGACTCCGTCTGATCGTCTCCGCTGCTGCGCCGATTGATCCCAAAATCGGAAAATGGATTGAGAATATCGGAATTACCTTCCTGCAGGGCTACGGCCTTACGGAGACTGCTCCCATCGCCGCTCTGACTCCGGAGAAGAAACCCAAGGTGGGAACAACGGGCATCCCGGTCATCTGTGCGGATATTAAAATTGCCAATCCCAATGAAAACGGCGAGGGCGAGATCATGATCAAGAGCGAAACGCTGATGCTGGGCTACTATGAGGATGAGGAGGCCACCCGCGAGGCTATTGAGCCGGATGGCTGGTTCCATTCCGGCGATGTGGGTAAAATGGACAGTGAGGGCTTTATCACCATTACGGGCCGCTGCAAGAACGTGATCGTTACCCAGAACGGGAAGAACATCTACCCGGAAGAGATTGAGCAGATCGTCATGGACAGTATTCCCGAAATCAAGGAGTGCATGGCGTACGGCATTGAAGAGGGAAAGGACATCACGGTGGCCATTAAGGTCATTCCGGATTATATCAAACTGGGTCAGGCTCTGGGCAAGGATATTGTACCGCAGGAGGAAGCCCAGAAATATCTCTGGAAGGCCATTAAGCAGGTCAATCGCAAGATGAGCAGCTACAAGGCCATCAAGAAGCTGGAAATCAAAGAGGATGAATTTGAGAAGACCAGCACCATGAAAATTAAGCGTTTCGCGGAGCTTGCGAAGGATAAGGAAGCCCGGAAGAATCAGGAGAAAAAAGCGTGAAGCTGCTGAAAACACAGGAGGCGGTTGCACTCCGGTGGGAAGGTGATTGGAATCCGGACGGCTATCTTCTGATGCCCGGAGCCGTTTATGCAGGCAACAGGCATCAAAAGCTGTCGGTCCAATACCCGCCCTTTGTGCCGGAGGGAGCGCTTCGCCGCCCCGATTCTCCGATACTCATCACAGACATACCGGCTCTGAATACGGGAGAGGGCCCTTCTGAGATCTATCAGCGTTCCGGTGATTTGTCTACACCTGCCGTAGGCTATTATGACCCTGCCGCTTCCTGCGCCGTTTTCCTGCTGGGGGTACACAAGACGTCCTGCGGTTACACGGAGTTTGATGTGCAGGAAAGCGATGACAGACGAAGCTGTACGATTACCTATAAGGCGGTATCCGTAAGACCCTATACCTACACCATGTGCGACAGTCACAGCCCCTGTGATGACACTTCTGCCGCGGGTAAAATGGCGGCTGATT
>CBCSVZ010000079.1:0-5399 GCA_965143695.1 uncultured Oscillospiraceae bacterium | reverse complement strand
TTGCCATAAATTATACCATTCTCTCGCAAATCAAGAGAGTTGTTGATCTTTTGATGTCCCATTAACCAAAACATGAATAGCAGAAAATCAAAAAAGCCTTGTAAATACAATATTTACAAGACTTTTTATGGCGCGCCCGACAGGTTTCGAACCCACAACCTTCTGGTCCGTAGCCAGACGCTCTATCCAGTTGAGCTACGGGCGCATGCTTAATGCCTGACTATAATACCCCTTTGCCGGTGGATTGTCAAGTGGGATTTTGCCAATAACCTGATTTCCCAAAGTGCCTTTTTCGACCGGACGGGGGTCAGACCCCCTGTCTGTATTGAGCCGTGTGTCAGTAAAGAAAAGCAGCGATCAATCATCACATTTTACCCAAAGCGCTCTAAAAAGGAAAGAAATTTCAACTATACAAACCTCGCCGATTTTGTTATAATAGGACTGTATCTAAAAATATACGACAAAGAACAAGAGGCAGAATATGTTTATTGGCTACTATAACCTGGCTAATTTAATAACACTTACGGGAATGGCATCGGCGGTGGCAGCCTGTATCCTTGCTGTCAACGGAAACGTGCAGGCGGCTGTGATGCTGCTCATGCTGTCCGGAGTGTGTGACTGCTTCGATGGCCCTGTTGCCCGTATGGATAAGGATAGAACCCATGCGGAGAAGGTTTTCGGGGTGCAGATCGATACGGTGTCGGATATGGTCAGCTTCGGCGTTACGCCGGCGGTTATCCTGTTTTCCATAGGAAGAAACAGAATCCTGCCCCTTTTGGCAGGCGGACCCGTAATCGTAATTTTGGTAAGTGTGGTGTTGATTTTCTATGTGCTGTGCGCGGGGATCCGACTGGCGTATTTTAACACCTTGGAAATTACCAAGACCGATGAGAATGCCCCGAAGATTTTTGTGGGCATGCCAGTCCCTTTTTCGGCAATCCTGTTTCCGGTCTTGTTCTTGTTGTCCGTTACGTTGCCGATACCCGGTAAAATAGCTTCGATAATCCTGGTCGCTGTTTACTTTGTCACGGCAATTTTATTCATCAGTAATTTTAAAATGAAAAAACCCACGGGTTTTGTTTATTTTTTATATCCTGTATATGAAATTGTACTGGTTGTGCTCTATGTTATCTTTGGAGGAAGATTGAATGGCTGAGATCTATCAGCGCAGCACCGGATGCATGGAGGAAGAGCAGATTTTTGGCGAACAGGCACTGCATTTTACCTGCAACACAAAAGTCGGACGAATCCTTACGAATCTCATATTAAAACGCAAATTTGTCAGTAAGATTGCGGCGCACCACTATAAAACCCGCCGTTCTGCCAAGAAAATTCCTGAGTTTTTACAAAAATACCATATCGACAGTTCACAGCTTTCCAAGGCGCCCGGGGAATACCGAAGCTTTAACGAATTTTTCACAAGAAAGTTGGAGCGGCCGTACAGCAGTGACCCAAATTTGTTGATTTCTCCTGCGGACAGCCGCCTCATTGTGCATAAAATAGAAGAGGGCGCCGTGTTTTCTGTAAAAGGGCAGCTCTATACGGTTGTCGAATTTTTGTCGGACGGGGGTCAGACCCCATGCCGTAACTCAAGAGAAGCTGCAAGCCCCAATAAAGTGGAGGGTTCATGTAAAAACATGACGGCACAACAAAATTTTACCGGACAGGGGTCAGACCCCCTGCCGCAAGCTGGGGAGGCGTTACGATTTCAAAACGGGCTTTGCCTGGTGTTCCGTTTGTGTCCTACGGACTACCATAGATTTTGTTTTCCTGACAGCGGAACCTGGGACGAGATCATTCCGATCAAGGGTAATTACAATACAGTAAACACATTTTTTACTTCGAGCCGGGTACATGCCACCAATTACCGAGAGAAGACCATTTTACACACGGAAAACTTTGGTGAGGTGGCCTTTGTAGAGGTCGGTGCCATGTTGATCGGGAAGATCGTCCAGACGGCGGAATGTCCGGGACATTTTGCCAAAGGACAGGAAAAGGGCTATTTCGAATATGGTGCATCGACGATTGTAATGCTTCTTGAAGAGGGGCGCGTCCGCATAGATGAGGACATCCTTGCCCAGTCTGCCCGGGGTGTCGAGTGCGTGGTAAAATGCGGTGAGGTTATCGGACGGAAATTATAAAATCTGCGTCCGCCAGATCGTTTTCCTGTTTATTTAAAATGTAGAAACCGTTGGCGTTCAGAGAATCTTCCCGGTTGTAGGAAAATTCACTGCGGTTTTTGTCCAACTGGCGCATGATCCCGCCGGCCTCTTCCACGATGACCTGATTGGCGGCGGTATCCCATTCCATGGTTTCGCCCATGCGATAGTAAATGTCGGCATCTCCCGCGGCGATTCCACAGCCTTTCAGGGCGCTCCCGGCGGAAATGACCTGTGCAATGCGGCCAGCTTTCTTCCCTTTTTCTAAAAGCTGTGCAGTCTTTTCGTCAATATGGCTTCTGCTGACCATAGCTACCAGGTTTTCCGTCCTGTCGCTTACATGGATCCGGCCCTCCTGGTTAAAAAATACAGGCTCCGTGCAGCCGTCTGTCTGTACCCTGTAGGCGCCAAGCCCCCGTGCGGCATAGTACATCACATTGCTGGTAGGCGCATACACCGCGCCCGCTTCGATTTTACCCAGATGGGAGAGGGCGATGCAAATGCTGAACTGATCCACATGGGCAACAAACTCCTTTGTGCCGTCCAAGGGATCCACAATGAAGCACCAGGGATTTTCCAGCCGCTGCCGGTTAGTGCGGTCATCCTTGTAGCTTTCCTCCGCCAGCGTGGCACATTCCGGGTACGCTTCGTGTAAAATCTCCAGTATGATCCTGTTGGCTCCCTCATCGGCTTCCGTTACCGGCGAGGCATCCTCTTTGTATTTTACGGTAAAATCCTCTCTGTATATTCTCATAATGTGGGCGCTTGCCCGGTAAAATGCCCGGGTGATTACCGACATCAGTTTCATTGCTTTTTCCTGTTCCATCCGCAGTAAGACCTCCTTTAACGTTCCATCAGTAGTATATCACAACGGCAAAATTTCAGACAGGGGTCAGACCCCCTGCCGCAATATCTTATGCTTGGCACTCAAGTAAAATCATGTTAAAATACATAAAAAAGAGGAGGCGTTTTACTGTGACAGACCGTATAAAAAAGCTGATAACTGCTTTGGAGCAGAACAATATGCAGGCGTTTTACGCTGAAAATAGAGAAAAAGCCATGGAAAAACTAAAGGAGCTCTTGCCTAAGGGCGGGATGGTGACACATGGAGGATCGGTGACATTACAGGAGTGCGGCGTGCCCGAATTGCTGAAAAACGGGGACTATCAATATCTTGATAGGTCTGCAGGGGGTCTGACCCCTGTCCTGATTGAAGAGCTTTACAGAAAATCTTTTTTTGCGGACGCTTATGTTACCAGTGCCAACGCGGTGACAATGGACGGGCTTTTGTATAATGTAGACGGCAACAGCAATAGGGTTGCCGCAATTCTTTACGGGCCCAAGCAAGTTATCTTTATTGTAGGAATTAATAAGATTGTAGACAACCTGGAGCAGGCCGTGGAGCGGGTGCGAGCAATTGCCGCTCCCAAAAACAATGTGCGACTGGGATGTGCCAATTACTGTAAAGAGAAAGGCCGCTGCGTCGCGAAAGCGGGTGCGCCCATGGGTGTGGGCTGCGGCAGTGACAGCCGCATCTGCTGCAACTATGTAGTTTCCGCAAGACAACGGCAGAAAAACCGGATAAAAGTTATTATTGTAAACGAGGAGCTGGGGTACTGATATGATCGTACAGATAAGCTGGGCGCTGGGTATCATCGCCTTTGCTGCCATGGGGCTTCTTTTGTATATTGTGTTTTGCCAGATCTTTCCGGGCCATGACGGGCATACGGAAAATATTTTCGGCAAGGCTTCCAACAGAGAATCCCGTGCAAGTCTTTTCCCGTGGCTGCTGCCGATTGCGGCGGGATTGGCTCTGCTTGCCCTGTATTGGGTCGTATCTGCTATTTTAGATGGCGGGGCGATACGCGTTCCGCGCATGGGACTGTGCTCACTGCTTCCGGCGGAAATGCATTTTACCGACACATGGGCTTTAGGGCTGTGCTTCATTTCCCTGTGCTTTTATGTGTGCGGGAGCTTGCTGGCGTGGAAGCTTGGCGGGGAGAAATGGTGTATCCTTTTTTGTCTGAATCCCTGGGCAGTATTGATGGTTTTGCCGGGACAGTACAGCCTGGCGGCGCTCTTGCTGGTTCTGGGTTATCGGAGCGTCAAGGGTAAAATGTTCTGGCTGACGGGGATTTGCGGGGCAGTCTATGTGGCCCTTCACATCCCTTTTACCGGGGTGGACGTCAGAGAACTGCTGGTTCTGGCCTGTGTGGCACTGATTCCATGGGTTGCTGCGCAATCCGGTGAAAAAGAGTTCCCTTTGATCACAGGGGTCCTGGCGATACTGTGCGGAATGATGCCGGTAATTATGCTTGGCATGTCTCATTTATAGGAGGGGAGCGGGTAAAATGAAGGTAAAATCAAAAGAGCATTTTTGGGATAAAGAGCTTACCCGTGTGGCGCTGGCTGTGCTTTGCACCCGTGTGGCGGTGCTGCTCCTCAGTTACATTTTTTATTTGATGAAAGAGCCTCAGGGCTCCCTTGAACTTTTCGGCGCGTGGCTCAAACAGGCCGGTGATGTTCCCCACTATCTGCGTATTGCGGAGAACGGCTACAGCGTGGGAGATGAATTTGAAAATCTGATCGTATTTTACCCCCTGTTTCCCATGCTCATCAGAACGTTGCGCTGCGTATTACGGGATTCTTTCATAAGCGGACTGGTTATTTCCAATGTTTGTTCTGTGATCGGAACCTGCTATTTTTATAAACTGGTACGGCTGGATTATCCGAAGTCCGTGGCACGGGATACCGTTACCTTCTTTCTGCTGTATCCCTTTTCCTTCTTCATGAGCTTTTGCTATACAGAGTCTCTGTTTTTGATGCTCTGCCTTATGTGTGTATATTATGCCCGGCGCAGCGGCTGGGTGGCTTGCGGCATCACAGGTTTTCTGGCGGCGCTGTGCAGAACCCAGGGCGTAGTGATGTTCGGCGTGGCGGCTTATGAGTATGTTTTTCAGGCCAGAGAACAAATTTTACCGGACAGGGGTCAGACCCCATGGCGGGTAAAATTAAAGTTGTTCTTCCAAAAGCTATCTCCGCGGGGGCTCTGCCTGTTGCTGATTCCTGCCGGATATGGCCTGTATTTAGGTCTTAACAAGTATTTGTTCGGAGACTGGTTCCGGTTCCTGGAATTCCAAAAGGCCGCGCCCTGGTATCAGGAGGCAGGCTTCTTTGTGGAGAATTTGCAGCAGCAGATGAACATGGCTGTGAATAATCCGGGCCTTGCCTACATTATTT
>CBCSVZ010000078.1:0-5402 GCA_965143695.1 uncultured Oscillospiraceae bacterium | reverse complement strand
GTCTATGGAATCCGCACCCCGTTTGGTGATCTTCAGATCAAAGGTCTTAATATGGACAATAAACTGTGCCTCCCCGGCATGTTCCTTCCCCTCTGCATACAACTGCTCCCAGCTGCATCCGGGGAACCGGCATTCCTCATGCAGGAAAGTAACATAATCTGTATAATCCACATCAATTCCCTTTCTTTTAATTTCTGTTACAGCCACAGGGGTATCGTCCGTAAAATCACCGGCAGCCGGAGAATAGCGGTACTCTAAAACGGGCTCATCTCCGCTGTCCATGGTAACCTCCGTACTGAGCGTACCGCCGTGCTTCCATTCTGTCTTGACCCTATTGTCTGCATAGTCAGCAGTCTGGCCCAAGTTGATTTCACTGTCACGGAAGGTGACAAAAGGCTTGAACACATTGATGGTTCCGCTGCCCGTTCCCGACTGTGCGCCGGTACCGGTTTTCGGTGCGACTGTAACATCGGCGGTATAGAAAGTATCTTCCGTAAGCCGTCCCGGATTGTGAACATCGGCAGTAATCGTTACAAATTCATTCTGCCAGGGTTCCAGGCCATAGTTCACCGCCGCAGGATCCAGATCAATGAGCTGACTGCCGCATTGAACGCAAAGACTTTCCCGATATATCTCATCTGTAAGGGAATCATATCCGTAAACACGGAAAACTTTCCCGGTAACCTGTACCTTTTTGACAGGTACATCGACACGGGGTACGGTAAACGCATCAACAGGGGAATCGGTGCTGTCATTTTCGTATACTCCTGATTGCCCGCCGTTGGTGGGGACACCGTTACCTCCCAGAAATTCTTCCTTCGGTGTGACAGTGAACTCAATAATCATTTTTTGTCCGTGGTAAGTAACCGCACCGTCATTGATCATTTTACCGCACCATTGCTCCTGAAAGCTGAAGCCTGTAACCGAAACCGTATCACCGCTGATCCTCGCAAAAATGCTGTCGGCGGCCGGCTGCTCCTCAGCAAAAGTATCCTCACCGATATAATCCGCCGTTTTCAGGATGACCTCTTCTGCATTTGCCGGCATATTAAAGTACGGAGTAACGATATCCTTCACGACAGCTTCCCCGGTCAGCGTGGTAGAGGTGCTTCCGCTTTGGATCTGGTTGGATATCTTCTGGAAGATATGATTTAAGTCTGCGGCATTGGCAGCAGAAAGGTAGTAGCTCGGCGTCTGAGGCGTGCCGTTGTTGCCGGATAGCTGCTGCATGAACCAGTTTGCCTTTTGGATGTCATTTCCGTCCTGTGCTCCCGCACTTGAAGCATCTGCGCCGGCGAAAATACCAATCGTATAAACTGTCGCCCCATATGTATTTTTTGTAATATCCGCCTGGGCAATCGCCGCACTTGCAATATCGCTGTCGTATCCGCTCCAGCCGGGCTGACCGTCAGTAAAGACGATCACAACACGGTTACGCTTCTCCCCCGTCGGAACGGGATTGGCCGCAAAAATACCGTTCGCCATTTCCAGACCGAGATTCGTAACCGTTCCGCCTTCCGCATCCAGTGCATTGACAGAAGCGCCGACATTGTTCACACCTGCAGCGGTATTCATATTCTGAAACGCACTTTCATATACGCCCTGGGCATTCGTGCCGTATGAATACTGATCCCCGCCGATCAGCACCTCCGTATTCCCATAATTATAATTTGAACCGTTCCATTGGTCACCGGAAGCAAAGCCGACAACAGCAATCCGGTGGTCAACATTCCCGGCCTTAGCCTTCTCTTCAACAGCATCCGCAAAATTTTGAACCGCATTTTTCAGCGCAGTCAGTTTGGAGGCATTGGATAAGGGCTGATACAGCTTGATTCCCGGGTCCTCTCCTTCCCCCACGGATTCGGCCAGAAGGACATTTTCCCCGTTATTGCTGTAAGTATAGGTATACGTATAGGTAATTTGCGGTTCTGCGCTTCTCAGGGCAATCACGCGCATACCGAAATCAGGTACGGTATCGGCTCCGCTGCCGGTCACCGTCTCATTATCAGAGGGAAATGTATAGGTATACTCATATCCGGTAAACCGATTGCCTGTACGGCTGACCGCGATCTGCAGATAGGTTCCGTCCGACTGTTTTTCATACAGTCTGTCAGAGGCATTATAATAAGTCCTGTTGGTTTGTGCAGTCTCGTAATCCGTATAGGTATATTCAGAAGACAAAACTGCTCTGCCCACGGTCACCTTATGAAAGGCCTCTCCCTCTTTATAATATACGGAATTCCGGTTGCGATAATAGTTACCGTTTGTTCTCGGCGTCAGCAAATAAAAATCAGAGGTGGAAGTAAACGATTCCTCCATTGAACCGGATTGATCCAGTACTAAAATAATATCGGTGGGAATCTCCTCCGTTACGGTCTGGGTAATGCTTTCACCGGTAGCATAAGCTTCCAATCGGATCCTATAGCTGCCGTCACCATTTGCAACCGCAGTCTTTGTCAATTCTAATCCGCTGCTTTCCTCTTTCTCTTGGGAACTCACGGATAAACTTTTAAGCAATCTTTGCGCGGTTTCCCCTTTAACGGGCGGTAAGAGCGGGGCAACCTCTGTCATCGATCGGACAGGACAGATCTCCTCCCGCCCCGCTGTATCCGGAGAAATCAGCCCTGCCTCTGCCGCGCCCACCGTTGCTACCGGTTTACAGGGAACACAGATTGCAGTAAACATTACGATACAAAGCAGTAGAACCGGCACTCTCTTTTTCATATGTCACCCCTCACCTTTCCGACCAGCCTGCAGCTTCAAAGGCACTGCTTCCGTTGTTTGCCGCCTGTACTGCATAAGCATGGATCTGAATGTTCGCCTTGCTGTTCTGATACAGATTCCCCATATTCCGGTCAAAGGAAACCTTTGTAAACAGCGGCTCCGTAGTTTCTCCCGGTCCCAGAGGTCCCTTGTAATAGAAATAGCCCTCCTGCTCCGTCCAGTTTACAGTATTAAAATCGCAGGAAATCAGAGACACATCGGCATTTCCCTGCGCACCTTCGGCGAGTAAAATGGTCTTTTCCACAGCAATTCTGATGTACGCGGGCTGATCGCCGATATTTTTAACCTGAACAAGCTTGGAAACCTCTCCCCCCGGCAGAACCCCGATGACATCCGCAAAGGGAACCGGTTCCCCTCCGTCTTCCGGCACAGACAGTTCAATCAGCTGTATTTTTATATTTCCGGCAGTAATGACATTTACAGCAGTATCCTCTCCGGTAAAATAGGCAACCGTGTTATATACGGTTGCTGCTATACAAAGGATTGCCAAAACACAAACCAGTAATCTCTTTTTCATAATAAACATCCTTTCTGTCCTGCTCCCGTCAGAGAGCAGGACATAGCGCAAAAGATAAAACAGGCCCTATCAGCTTCTCCATGGGTTGTTGTCTCCGGAAGGGATCCCGTATGCGGAAGCAAAAGCAGCTTCTGCATCTTCAAAGCCCTCTGCCTGAACGGCCTGTGCATAGACCGGAATATCAAAGGTATCCGCCGGTTCCATTGTGATTTCATTTCCCCGGCCGTCTGTGTAGGTTACCGTTCCGTCCGCATGAACATTACCGTCCACCCCTTGATCCAGACAAACATTCGTAATGACCTCTTCCGTCATTTCCCCGGATTTCAAGGCAGTGCCGTAGGTCGCCACATATACGTGATACGCGGTACCGTCAATTTCGGCCGCATAGAGGTACCGGCTGGCTGCCGGTTCGGAATTCCAGCGCCATTTTCCCTCTGCAACGGATTCTTCGGTAAAATCAAGGTGCAGGAAATTTCCGTTATCCATAGCCGCAGGCACGGCAATATGCACACGCACATAGGCATCGTTACTTCCTGTATTGGTAACAAAAACATCTTTATTGACATTACGGCCGGGAACTATGTTTCTTGCCTCATCAGGATCAAAATTTTCAACCAATTGAATATCTACATTTCCCATACAAAAAGTGTTTACTGCGGAATCCTGATCGGTGAAAAAGGACAGGGTCGCACCTGTAATTGCAGTTGCTGCCAGGGCAATAATAAGGCAGACTGTCAAAATCTTCTTTTTCATGTAATATTACCCTTTCTGAAGTTATAGTTTCTCCCATGCAGCTGCCGCAGTATCGATATGATCTTTCTGAACCGCATAGGCAGTAAAGGTTAACGTCGGCTCTTCAAAAGACTCATCGTTCATCATTTCCTTTGTAACGGTATCTTTTACCAGAACCTCATTATCCTTGATAATCGCAAAATCCGTATCAGCAGAAGTTGCCGGAACCTCACGGTAATAAATTCCCGGGTGCCCCGCAAGAGCGATCCAGCCGTCAGCCATCTCATACTCCATAAAGTCGTCAAAATTATCAGAGGCCTCCACCTTTACAAACAACCAGCAGGCTTCACTGCCGGACAGCACAGTCACCTCAGGATCCTTCGCAAGCACATTTCCCGGTACCATTTTGTATGTATCTCCTGTGGTTTCTGTCAATTCGATATTGATATCGCCTACGGTAAAGGTATTTGTAACAGGTCCCGTTTTATCCATAATCCATGCTACCGTGCCGCCTATGGCACAGCAGAGCACAACGGCAACCGTCAACAGAGAAATCAGACTTTTTTTCATATTGTTACCTTCTTTCTGTAAACTCATCCGTTAAAATTTATGCGGGGAACGGAGCGGCAGTAATCGCAGCGCTGTAATCGGCAAAGCCGTCTGCCTGTATCGCATATGCCGTCACAGTAACAGAGGCCTCTTCGTAGTCCTCAATGTCCGCGTCGCCTGCTATTTGAAAGCGGTCAAAAACCGCAATATCTTCACCGCCGGAAACAATCTTCTCATAAGCATAGATATCCGACGTACCCTCCACAAGCGTCCAGCCCTTGTCAGCCATCTGCTCTGCGATGGTACTGTCTTCGGCTTCAATGTTCTGAATACCGTTTACTACTTTTACAAACAGCCAGCAATCCTCGCTGCTGTCATCTACATGAACAGTGGGATCCTTAATATAGCTGTGGCCCGGAATCAAATGATACTGATTTGCGCTGACACGGGCATCGGCAGTTGTCTCATAGGTACCGTCAGTCTTCACATCCGCTTCATCGAGAGTTATGGATACCTTGCCCACAGTAAATGTGTTGTTCACCTCATCTTCGGAAGTGAGAAATGCCATGGTGCCAAGCACGGCAACCACCGCAATCAAAACCATACAAGCCGATAAAACCAATACTTTTGTCTTTGTTTTCATAGAAACCTCCTGAAATCATACTGAATTTGCTTTTCTCCGCTTTTTGAAAAAATCCGACAGAAACACAAGCAGGAGAAGAAGGATTCCTGTCGAAACTGCCACATAGATACCTGTAGGAGACTGTATATAGGAAACCAGATATCCCATGTGCGGAACGGAAAATACCGGGGTTCCGAT
>CBCSVZ010000077.1:0-5447 GCA_965143695.1 uncultured Oscillospiraceae bacterium | reverse complement strand
GAAAATAACAATGAGATCCAGAGACGCTGTCTGTGCGAAACGGAGCTTTGCAATATTCGGCCAGGATCCGGCGGTATCATTGTGGGAGGTGATCTGTACACTGTAGAAAGGCATATTCTCGCCCCAGATTTTTCTCATCATGCCTACAAAGTCCTGTAAATCCTCTGCGTATATATCATAATAGCCCTCGTTGGCCTCGCCCTGATACCAGAGGAAGCCTGCCACTCTCGTGTTTTGGAAGGGAGCCATTAAGCTGTTCCAGATTTCTGTGGCTTTAAACAGGCTCAACCCGTGGTTGTGCTTGGCTTCATCTATGTACTGGGGGGGCATGAAATCGCAGATTGCAGCGCCGCCGGCAGTCATCATGATCATACCGATAGGTACATCTGTGTTATCTGCCACCTGTTTGGCAAAATAGTAACCTACCGCTGAAAATCTTTTGGCTGTTTCCACAGTGGCCTGGGTCCAGGTGTTTCTGGAATACTCCGATGCTCCTTCTGCTGCTTTCCAGTCCTCTAACCAGGGTGCATCGGAATAATCAGGGATGTCTTTCTGTGTACTCTTGTCTGCTTCAATATTGATACTGATGCCTTTTTCTTCGTCCTCATAAGAATAACCGAAGAAAGAGGGGTAATCCCAGTAGTACTGTGTAAACAGTCTGATATTGTCTTTGTCACTGATCGTGGCTTCGAATTCCGGGTTGTTGTCCAGCGTACCGGCCAATGACACCTGTACATTGGACTGACCTGCAATGATCCATACATCACCGATCAGAATGTTGGAGAAGGTTTGCCCTCCTTCGGGTCCCTCGCTCTTGTTATACACCTTTAACGTTGTAGGCTCTGTGGAGGCCTTCTGCGCATCAAACTGTATGAGCCACTCACCGTTCTCATCCACCTGCGCATATCTGGTCTGTCCCATGAAATCGGCATATACAATGCCCCCGACCTTATCGCTGAAGCCGTACACATTTACATACTGGTCTCTCTGAATGACCATGTTATCCGCAAAGGTGCCGCTTACTTTATAAGCAAAGGGTTGACCGTCATCCTGAATTTCTTCCTGGGCTGCCAGAGGCTCCGGGGTGACTACCGGGACATTTGTTTCCGCCGGTGCTGTGTATTTCGGAACGCAGCCGGTACTCAGCAATACCAGAGACAGAAGTAATGCAAAAAGCATTGTGAATTTTTTCTTCATTTTCCCAACCTTCTTTTTCGTAATTTTTAATAAATAATATCTATTAAGAATGATAGGCAAGGAAGGCCTGTCTGTCAATGGATAAATTATTAATATTTTTGACGCATATTTTACTTCTGCTCCAACAGGAAAAATCTGTAGGTTTCAAAGGGGTCGTCTGCCGCGGCAATGATCCTATAGTTCTGAAACAGATCTTCATATGCAAGGCGCATACCGTGTTCGATGTCCTGTCCCTTCCAGATCCGTATTACAGCATAATCCACTTTCTTCTCCGCCACCATAGAAATCTGCTCCTCGTACATTTCCGGGAATACATCCTGGGCGATATTGACCTTACAGAAAAATTTGTTTCCCGGCAGGGGTTCGATTCCGGAGGCCAGATAGAAGCCGCCGTCAATAAAGCCGTAGTTCAGAAGGGTTGCGCCGGGCTTTTGGTTGATGATTTCGGCAAATTTGTACTGGGGATAGTCGCTTTTGCTTTTTCCGTAATAGGGCAAGGTATTGGCGGCCAGAGCCACATAGCCGGTAGCAATAACCGTACAAAGTCCCAGGGCTGCCGCAGTGCCTCTTTTTTCTGTAAAATGTCTGATGGCACGGGTAAGCCGCATATCCGGCATTGACCGGACACAGTCTGTGACTGCAATCGTTCCAAACAGGGTAAAGGGGATGGCAATGAGCATGTAATAGTCATAGCGCACACCGCCGATATATACCATAATATAGAGGGTCAGAAAGGTCAGCGTCACAGAAAGCCGGCCGAATCGGGACTTGAAATATTTTTTCATAATGCCAAAGAATGCCAGTCCCAACAGGATCAGAAATATGGCCAGAGGATTCTGGGCGAAATCCTTGCCGAAGCTGTTGAACAGGGAGGAAATTTTCTCCCAGACCGTTACATGCTTTGCGTAGAGCACAATATTATCATAGAAATAGATGGTCAGCCAGTCGCTGACGGCATGGTTTACGCCAAAGTAAATGACCCAGGGCAGGGCGGTTACAGCCATACCTCCCAGAAATACAAAGCAGCTTACAAAGGCGCGTTTATAGTCCTTTTGCAAAAAGAGAACAAAGAAAATAAGGCCCATCCAGGCGATCCAGAAGCCCAGCTGAATAAATTTGATCCAGAGTACACAGCCTGCCAGGATCCCGTTCAGAAAGATAACCCTGTAGTTGATCAGGTGCGTATGGAGAGAAATCATTTTACCGTTAAGCCCCACACCGATCAGATCCCGGTCCGCGGACTTGAAGTATCGCATGAGGTAATAGAGACTGATCATCAGAAAGGCGAAACAGTATTCCTCTGCATTGTCCCCGGATTTAAAGCAAAAGGAGGTACAGCATACGGCTCCTGCCAGCAGGGCAGCGACGTAGGCAGACCGCTCTCCTGTAAAAAGCCGCGCCGTCTTAAACATAAACAGCAGCGTAACAGCAAAGAACACCACCTCCAACAGATAAATACCGATGAAGGAATGGCGGTTGATCAGAGCGGCAAAGGCGTGAAAGAAATAGATCAACGGGCCCTTATGCTCGAACAGATCCCTGTAGGGGACACGGCCGTCTATAATTCCGCGGCCCAGCGTGTAAAATATATTCTGGTCCACTCTGCTGTGGATGGGAAACAAAAAGGATGCCATGGAGCAAAGCGTAATAAACAGAAATGATGTAATAACGGAAAACCCAATCGGGCGGTATTTTTTCATAGCTTACAGTCCTTAACAAGTACTTTTTCAGGGCAGCGCAAGACCCAGGGATAATTTTACCAGAACTTCGGGAAAAGACAAGTCCGGTACAAAGTTCAGCCCCGCCCGCTCCAACAGACCGCGTCCGGCGTATCGGTTGGCGTCTGAGGGAAACCCTGTGGCATATACGGGAATATTCAGTCCGACTGCCTTCCTTACAAAGGCCGCCAGATCATGGCAGGCTTCCCCCTGGGTACAGCCTGTCCCACTGTGATACATGGTATGCAGGATAAAATCCGGCAGAGTAGATTCAATGGGGTAGAGTGAGTAGTCGAGGCCGGGATAAGCGGTGATGACCAGTCCCTTCCGCAAAGGGTAATCAAATGGACGGGCTTTTACCGGCCCGCAGCACCTGACCGCTTTTTCAAAGTTGACAAAGGCGTCTGTCCGGGGATCCTCCGGGGGATACAGAGCACCTACCGTACAGATACCGGGACCGTAGTGCATATTCAGAAAGGCCCGGGTAAAATCAATACTGTCCGTGCCGTGGGTCACAAGAACACCGTCGTATTTTTCCGGCTCTGCCCGGTTGACGGCCTCCGTAAGCTGCCGCCATCTTTCCGGCTGCAGGTTCTCGCTGAGGATCGTATAGGGCTTGATAACGGTAAAATGCACTTCTCCCGGATGTTCCCGCCGGTATCTGTCTGCCACCGTATCGGTTACTGCTGCGCAGGCAGTCAGCTCGCCTTCTTCCTCCCTGCAGCTTATGGTGCCGCCGGTCTGTACCAGTAAGATGTCTTTGCTCATAGACAGCTGTCATAGGCGCCCTTTTTGGGGTTCCGCCTGTAAAGGATGATCCGGGTACCGATAACATGTACCACATCACAGTCGATCTGACTGTTGATGCTGTCGGCGATCTGCCGGGAGGAGAGCTCCTGATTGTTTAACACCCTTATTTTAATCATTTCTCTGGCTGTCAGGGCATCGTCGATCTGCTTCAGCAGCGCAGGCCCCAGCCCTTCCTTTCCTACCTGGAGTATTGTTTCCATATCGTTTGCGAGGCTTCTTAAATTTGCCCTCTGTTTGCTTGTCAGCATCAATTTTCAATCCTTTCCTATCATGGTTACTGTAGCGGTTGCCAGAGCGTCTGTGTGCGAGAGGCTGACAGAGACGGAGATGATCCCCATTTCTTCAAGCCTTTTCTGTGCCTTGCCGGTAAAATAGATCCGGGGAGCTCCCGTATGGCTGTCGTTGCGAATTTCACATTCCTTCAGTCCGAAGTGGGCGCCGATCCCGCAGCCCAAAGCCTTTGCGGCTGCCTCTTTGGCGGCGAATCGGGCGGCAAAGCTTTCGTAGGCCCCTCTGTTCCGGCTTTCACAGTAGCTTTGCTCTGCGGCCGTAAAAACCTTGTCCTTGAAGCTTTTATTTTCCTCAATGGCTTTTCTGATCCGTACAACCTCTATTATGTCTGTTCCTGTATATATTTTCAAGTATTTTTTCCTTTCCCGAGCAGGGCGCCGGCCCGCTCCATTGCATTTTTCCATTTGACACTGTACTCTAAATCGGTCACCCTGGTGTCCGGTCTTTCCCGCCGAAGCTGTTCTGTCGCCAGAATACGGGCGCTTTGCTCATTTACGGCAAACCGGAGTCTGTCCATATTCTCTGTCAGCTCCGAACTGCAGCTGCAGCTGTCGTCAAGCTCCAGAATGCGTCCCCGGATCTCTGCCAGCTGAGCCTGGGAGCGGATGTTTTTGAGCATGCGTGTTTTCTCATTCATCCGTGATTCAAACTGCCTGTAGCGGTCCCGGATGCGGATTGCTTCCGTCACCGCACTGTCGAAGAGCTCCTTCTTGCCGGTGTAATAGGCTTTGTAATCATCCTCCTGCAGCAACAGCTCTGCCAGCAGCTCTCTGTCGTTCTCCTGTACTGCCAGTTCGATTTGTTCCCGCACCCGGTTCAGGGCAGATTCTGCCTCTCTCATATCCAGCCGTATCATTTCCGTCCAGGTCTGAATCTCAATCAGCTGTCTTTCTGCTTCTTTGCGGCTCTTCCGGATCTTCTCCTCCGTATCCGCAATGAGCCACTGGGGATTATTGCTTTCTAATTTGTCGGCGGTATTATGGGCCATGCCTGTAAAAAGGCTTTTAAATCTTTTGATGATTCCCATTTGCACCTTCCCTATCATAACATATTTTTATTCTTTATTCTATTCCCGAACAGGAATAACTATGCCGGAGCAGGGAAAAACTACCTTTACAGCTTATAAGGCTTATAAGGCTGATAAGGAGGAGTTTTATGTTTCATCTATCTAAGACCCACAAAATTGTGGCGGGAACAGCCACCGGCTTACTGATTGTCGGTCTGCTCGTATACGGAATTTTCTACAACAGCAAGGCTTCGGAGTATAAGGCGACACTGGACAACCAGTACAACCGGGCATTTTACGACCTGCTGGACAATGTCAATTCTGCCGAGAACTATTTGCTGAAGGCGGTCGTTACCGGTACGCCGGAGATGCAGACGCTGATGCTGGAGGAGGCAGGGGCTGCCGCGGCGCAGGCAGAGAGCTGT
>CBCSVZ010000076.1:0-5450 GCA_965143695.1 uncultured Oscillospiraceae bacterium | reverse complement strand
CTTTGAATGGATCGTACTGCCGGCCATTCCGGGGTTGCTCATTGCGCTGCTGGGAGTATTATTTAAATAGATCAAGGGATTTATCTACGATATCTGCTCCGCGGATGCATAATCTCACCATTTCCAAGGTTGCGAAACCCGCCTAAAAGTATTATACTATTACTCTGGTATAACTGTTTTTGGAAAGGTGGATTCTCATTGAAGGCATATTACTTTGTACCGGCAGACAAAGCAGATGAAATCATCGAATGCGGTCTTGAGATCAGCCGCGGACAGTATTTTGTGTCAAAATTCGTGCAGAATTCCGGAAGATGCTTTGCCGCGCGACTGCATCCGGGGGATTATGCGCCCGGGGAATTCAGCCCTGACAGAGTATGCCTTAAGATCGATCTGGCGAAGGTAAGGGCATTCATAGCGGAAGAAGCGTTTTTAGAAACAGATATGCCGGAGGAGCAGAAGAAGCAGTGGTTTGAAGCGTCCATTTTACCTGCGGAAGCATACCGGTTGGGGACCTACAGGAAACCGCTGTGCCTGATTGCCAACACCATTTTACCTCAGGCAATGGAGGTCTACGACAGACTTATGGATGAAGCGCTGCTGTATGAATCCTCTGAGGAGCTCTATCTGAGCAGCCTTTTGCATCAGGCGGAGGAGGATTCGGATTTCAGAGAACTGGCGCTGAGGGCCTATCTGGATTCTCAGGCAGCTATGGGTAAAATGCAGGCTTTCATCCAAAAGGATTACTGTGTATATTTTGATATGCAGAGTAAGAAACCGTATATCTTAAGGAAAGGACAGTAACTATGGCAGAGAACAATAACCAACCGAAGCCTCAGGGGCAGGGAGGACAGGGTCAGAAGAACGGCAACCAGCAAAACAGAAACCGTAATTATCAGAATAAGAACAGGAATAACAGATATAACAGACCCCAGCAGAACAGCGCTCAGCCACAGGCGCAGAACGGAGAGGAGCAGCCCAGGCCCCAGAACAAGGGAGGCCATAAGCCCCATAACCGTTCCAAAAATTATAACAACCGATTTGAAGGTAAGAAGCTGCCTGCTATTGAGACCGTTGAGGATATTGCATCGGATATCAGCCGTATCGAAAAGGAAATAGAGCTTGAAATCAAAGAAATCGGCACGATGACACTGGGATGAGCTTTCGCAATATTGTCGGACAGAAAAACGTAACAGAGATTCTCGAAGAGAGTATCGAGCATGAACGGATCGGACATGCCTATCTTTTCTGCGGTGCCGACGGCATCGGAAAATATACCGTGGCAGAGGCCTTTGCCAGAGCCATTCTGTGTACAGACCTGCAAGAGAATGCGCCCTGCATGAAGTGCGAGGCCTGTGTGCTGAATCAAAGCGGCACCAACCCGGACTTTCAGGTTATTGATGTTCCTGCGGGCAAATCGTCTATCGGTGTAAAAGCCATCCGTGAAATGCAGGAGGATATGATTACGGCTCCACTGTATTCTGCCAGAAAGGTGTATATTATCAGACACAGTGATAAAATGACCGTGGAGGCACAGAATACACTGCTGAAAACCCTGGAGGAACCTCCTTCCTATGTGGTGATCCTGCTGTTGTGCTCCAATATTTCCCTGATGCTGGATACTGTGAAATCCCGTGTGAACAGACTGGACTTTTCCAGATATACCGATGCTGAGATCAGACGGATCCTGGAGCTTAATCTGTTGGACGCAGGCGATGACAGCGGTGTTCTGGTATATGCGGACGGACTTCCGGGCAGAGCCATTGCCTATTTTCAGGACGGGGAGATTAACAATATTCGGGCGGAGCTTATGGGCGTCATCGAGACGCTGGCTTCAGGCGGAGCCTCCGGCAGGATAAAATGCACAAAATACATATCGGATTTGAAGGACAGAAAGGAATTTGTATTCTTTACACTGCTGTCCTTTTACCGGGATATTGCACAGACCGCCCGATACGGAAAATATGCCGAGCTGCAAAACAAACAGCAGACAGCGGCAATCAGCGCGCTTGCAGGGAATATCGGTTTTTATAAGGCGGAGGACTGTATTGAAATGATAGACAGGACCTGGAAGCGGCTGAAACAGAATGTAAATTACGATTTAGCAGTGAGTAATATGCTTATAAAAATACAGGAGGTGCTCTATGACTAAAATAGTCGGCGTGAGATTTAAGAAAAACGGCAAGACCTACTTTTTCAACCCCAAAGATCTGGAGCTGAAGGCGGGTATGCATGTTATTGTGGAAACAGCCCGGGGAATCGAATACGGCGAGGTTTCCATGGATACCAGAGAAGCAGCGGAGAATGAACTGGTGTCGCCTCTTAAGGACGTGATCCGCATTGCCACTCCCGAGGATGACAAGACCTTTGAGAACAATGCAGAGAAGGCCAGAAAGGCTTTTGATATTTGTCTGGAAAAAATAGAAAAGCATAAGCTGGATATGAAGCTGATCGATGTGGAGTATACCTTTGATAATAACAAGGTGCTGTTTTATTTTACCGCAGACGGCAGAATCGACTTTCGTGAACTGGTAAAGGATCTGGCCTCTGTGTTCCGGACCAGGATCGAGCTTCGTCAGGTAGGTGTCCGGGACGAGGCCAAGACATTGGGGGGCCTGGGTATCTGCGGACGGACGCTGTGCTGTCATGCCTACCTCAGCGATTTCCAGCCGGTTTCCATTAAAATGGCCAAGGAGCAGGGACTTTCTTTAAGTCCTACTAAGATTTCGGGTACCTGCGGCAGACTGATGTGCTGTTTAAAATACGAGCAGGAGGCCTATGAGGACGCCCTCAGACGGGTTCCGGGCGTAGGCTCCGTAGTGGATACCAAAGAGGGCAGAGGCGTGGTTACCTCTACAAATCTGCTGCGGGAAACCGTACAGGTCAAGCTGGACAAGGGGAATGAAACCGACCTGGTGTCCTTCCCTGTAGGGGAGATTCGGGTATTGAGTAAGAAGACAGGGCATTATTCCAATGCGGCGGCATCCATTCCCGCAGAGGATAATGAAGAATTGAAAGAGTGATTACTTGACATTTGTTTCATTAATGGTAAAATAGCTTTGTAATTATACCAGTTGGAGGTGTTTGCTATATGGCATATGTAATAGGTGACGAATGTATTTCTTGCGGTGCTTGTGCATCCGAGTGTCCTGTTGAGTGTATATCGGAAGGAGACGGTAAGTACGTAATAGATGCTGATTCTTGTGCAGAATGCGGCGCTTGTGCTTCTGTCTGCCCTGTAGACGCTCCGAAGCAGGCATAATAGTTGTAAAATGTAAGTTTAAACGCTATTTCAAAAGGTTTGTCTTTGTATGGAGACAAACTTTTTTGATAATCGGATATTTATGGAGAGAGATAGCCTTATTAAGGAAAATGAGCAAATAGATGACCTGGGCCGTGGCCTTTGTATTATCCAGAAAAAGCAGGGCTTTAAATACGGCACAGACAGTGTGCTTCTGGCAAAATATGTACTGATGTCCCGGGATATTTTACCGGTAAAATGCCGCGGAGGAAATATAAGCTGCGCGGATTTCGGTACAGGCACGGGAATTCTCCCGCTGCTGCTTTCCAGAGACGGTGCCTTTGGGAATCTTTCGGGTCTGGAACTGCAGCCGGAGTATGCGGAGATGGCCCGTCGAAGTGTGGCGCTGAACGGTCTTTCCCACAGAATCAGCATTATAGAAGGCGATATCAAAGAGGCCGCCTCTGTTTTCGGGAAGGCATCCATGCAGGTTGTCGTGACGAACCCGCCCTATAAACGGGCCGGGGCAGGGATTCCCAGCGGGCTGGACAGCGAAGCCATAGCCCGTCATGAAATTGCCTGCAGTCTTGAGGATGTCATTCAAAATGCCGCGGCGGTTTTGGAGCCCGGCGGCGTTTTTTTTATGATACACAGGCCGGAACGGCTGGCCGACGCCATAGAATTCATGCGCCGGTACAAGCTGGAGCCCAAGCATATACAGCTTGTGTATCCCAAGGCTGACCGCCGTCCCTCTATGTTTCTGACCGCTGGCGTGAAATGCGGCGGCAGGAATCTGGTTATCGACAAGCCTCTTGTGCTTATGAAGGAGAACGGTGAGGAAACGGAGGATTTGCGCAGAATATATGAATACTGAGTACGGAAAACTGTATCTTGTAGCCACTCCCATAGGCAATTTGGGCGATATTACGCTGCGGGCGCTGGAGACTTTGCGGGAGGCGGATCTGATCGCTGCCGAGGATACAAGGCAGACGGGAAAACTGCTGTCCCATTTTCAAATCAAAAAGCCCATGCTCTCCTACTTCGAACACAATAAAGCACAGCGCGGTCCCCGGATCATTGAAAAACTGAAAGCGGGACAGAATGTAGCCCTGGTATCCGATGCGGGAACGCCGGGCATTTCCGACCCCGGCGCTGATATTGTGAAAGAAGCTCTTGCGGAAGGTATTTCCGTGACCATGACTCCGGGCCCTGCGGCCGGCATCATGGCCCTGGTGCTGTCGGGTCTGGATACAAGACGCTTTGTATTTGAAGGCTTTCTGCCGGAGGAGAAAAAGAGCCGCAACGCGATCTTGGAACAGCTGGTGACGGAACAGAGAACGACGGTATTGTATGAATCGCCGCACCGAATTCTTTCTACTCTGAAAGAAATGTGCGCTGTTTTCGGCGGCAGCCGCCGTGTGGCTCTGTGTCGGGAACTCACCAAAATGTATGAAGAGATTCTCCTTAAGTCCATAGACGGACATCTGGCGGACTTTGCAGAGAAGGCTCCCCGGGGGGAATATGTCATGGTGCTTGAAGGTGCGGATCCCGGCGTGCTTGACGAACAGAACAGGGCGGCGTGGGCGGACCTTTCCGTGAAAGACCATGTGGACGGTCTGATTGCGCAGGGGCTGGACCGCAAAGCTGCTATAAAAAAGGCTGCCCTGGAACGGGGCAGCACACGAAACGAAATATACAGTGCATATGAATCCGAGAAAACAGATTCCTGATTGCTGTCTATTTTGTACCTGTAAGTTCTGCGATACAGTCACGGCAGATATTTCTGCCCTTATAGACTGAAACGTCCTGCGCATTGCCGCAGAATATGCATGCAGGCTCATATTTTTTCAGTACAATGGAGTCACCGTCTACAAAGATTTCCAGCGAATCCTTCTCTGCTATTTCCAACGTACGGCGCAGCTCTATGGGCAAAGTCACTCTGCCTAAGTCATCTACCGTGCGCACGATGCCTATGGATTTCAGCATATGGATATACCTCCTTTTCCAATATATGGATATATTGTAATACAATTGACAAAATTCGTCAACAATTAGGACCTCGATATTCAGAATGGATCATCCCCGCATTTCGAACCTTTGCTTTGTCCCTATTTTCATTGATTTGCTGCAAACAGATACAAAGTTGTATACAAAACCGCATGATAGCGAGTAAAGGATACAAGACAACGGACGCAGGTTCCATATATTTCCA
>CBCSVZ010000075.1:0-5494 GCA_965143695.1 uncultured Oscillospiraceae bacterium | reverse complement strand
TCCTACAATACAGTATATTCCTTCTGCGATACAGTGGAGTAATTTTACGAAGGCATGGCAGGCGCTTTCCTATCCGTCTTCCTTCTTCCAGACGATGGTCAGTTCTTTGGGAAGTGCGCTTCTTCAGACGGTTTTCTGTGCTTTGGCCGGGTACGCCTTGGGACGATATAAGACAAAGTGGAGAACTTTTGTATTTGTACTGACTTTGCTGGTTCTGCTCATTCCGCCCCAGACGACGATTCTGTCGGCATACGGAATGTTTGTGGATCTGAAAATGGTCAACACATTCTTGCCCATATTGTTGCCCTGTCTGTTTGGGTTGGGCCTGAGAGGTGCTCTGTTTGTACTGATTTATATGTATTTCTTCCAGCGGATACCTGATGCTATGGACGATGCTGCAAGAATAGACGGTGCAGGTCCCGGAAGAGTATTCTTGCAGATCATGCTGCCGCTTGTAAGGTCTGCCATGATCATAACCTTCATATTTTCGTTTGTATGGCATTGGAACGATAACTATGAGGCTACGACCTATATGTATCATGACTCCGTTATGACATTGCAGCCGAGACTGGAGAATATCAGTAAGTATTATGCTTCTATGCTTGGTCTGGAAGAAGCGGTCACACTGCAGGATTAATCACTTACGGAGCATATTCTCTTTTCAGGGTGTATGCTTGTAATGATTCCGGTTCTGGTTGTATATATTGTCGGCCAGAAAAAGCTGGTTGCCGGTATTGAGCGTATCGGTGTAATAGAGTAAGAGGTGTATTATGAATAAGGTGTTTAGAAGAATAATAATCTGCCTGCTTAGCGTTATGTTATTTGTGTCTTTGGCCGCCTGCGGACCCGAGGAGGAGAAGAAGGCGACGGTAACCGCCTCGCGTACAGCGAATCCGACGCCGAAGGATTTGCGGGGAATTATCAAAATATCCGGCTACCGATCCGGAAAATACGATGAGTCGATCATGGATTTTATTGCGCAGGTAGCTCTTGACTATTCAGGTCTTGAAGTAGAGTATGATGATAATTATACAGAGGAAGAGTACTTTGCAACGCTTGACGAGCGGATTGCAAGCGGCGATATCGGAGATATCTATCTGGTAAGGGATACGGATCTGGCAACCTATGCAGAGAAGAATTATTTATTGGATCTGACGGATTATGCTGCTGATTTTTATGATTACTCCAACTCCTCATATACTAAGATGAATATCAGTGACGAGGTGTTTCCGGCTGCTTACAGCAGTTCTCAGTATCAGGGCAGGTTGTACATGGTTCCTGCGGAGTACAACCATAAATTTGTATTTCTGAATTATACCCTGCTTGAAAAAGCCGGAATTGAGACGGTTCCCAATGACAAATGGACCTGGGAAGATTTCAAAGGCTATGCTTCTGCTGTTACAGCTGCCGGCGGTAAAATCGTCATGGATTATACCGACTATGCTGTATGGGGCGCTTTTATTAACGGTATGGGAGGCTCTGTATTTGCTTTGAACGAGGACGGCACCCCGAATCCTTCGAAGGTCAGTCTTACGGACGATGCAACCTTATCCGGATTGAATGAGCTGCTGGGCTTTGTAAAGTCCAATAATGTGCAGACCGAATTGGGAAATACTGATCTTGCAGAGGTTGGAATTGCTGTCATAGACCGTTCTGAGATGGGCTTGTGGCAGAACACGGCCGAAGAAGAATATTTTGACTGGAGTCTGATTGATTTCGATTGGGATTTTATGCATTTCCCCAGATTTGCCACGCACAGTGTCGGTGCGCATACGGTGGGCTTTGCTGTAAAGAATACAGCTGACAGCGATGAAGAGCATAAGGAACTGTGTGCAAAGGTTGCGCTTTATATGCTGTTTGATTTACCGGCTGAGGCCTATACGGGAGACGGAGAGGTTGTACCTGCCAATATCAGAGTAAGTGATATGAAGTTCTGGCGGGAATACCCTGTAAAGGGAAAGAATACCTCTGTATTTTCCAACTACTATGCCAGCGATTTTTCTGCCTCTCTGACTGCTGTGATGAACCTTAATGCGGCGAAGCAGATAACGGTAGGCGACGCGTTAATGCAGGCGAAGAGCGGTGCGGATATTACAGGCCTTTTGCGTACCATTGAGTCGGCTGCAAACAGTGCGCTCAATGGCTAAATAGGAAATAGTGTACAAATTTTTGCCACTGTCTGCCTGAGGTAAACTTTTTGTGACAAATATATTCTTACGGCTTGAAAAGTCTTGACAGTGATAATTGTTTATATTAACATGACCACAGTGCTTATTTATTTTTGATTGGAGGTAATTTTTAATGAAGCATGTAATTAAGACATGTTGTGCATTGCTTTTGGTAGTAGCTATGTGTCTGACCTTGTTTGCCTGTAACTCTGGCAGAGACGTCACGATAACTGTACCGCCTGATGAGAAGATCGTTCCTACGGGTGATGTGAAATTCACTTGCAGTATTTCTACGCTGACGGAGGTAGATGCTGCGAACGCATTTATTGAGGCTTTTGAGAATAAGTATCCTGGTGTGAGCGTTACAAAGGATTACAATCCCGGTAATATTCCTGCCAGAATTGCATCCGGTGAAATCGGTGATGTGTTCCATTTCACAGAGGAAGAGACTTATAACTATGCGGTTACACAGAAGGCTCTGCTCCCTTTAAACCAGTACATAAAGCCTTTAGGCATTGATACTTCAACCGTATACACCGGTGTATATGCTTTGGGCCAGGTTGAGGGTCAGCTTTATATGGTACCTCGTGATTATAACCATATTATTATGGTTTACAACAGATCTGCGCTGAAAGCAGACGGCCTGGAAGATCCTAAGGACGGTTGGACATGGGATGAATTTAAATCTTATTGTACTCAGCTTACCAAGACCGATGCTGCCGATTCCAAGGTCTATACACAGGTCGGCGCCAATCTGAACTATACCTGGGACCCTGTATACGTAAGCTTCCTGGAAGGCTGGGGCGGTACATGGGTAGATACCGAAGAGAAGGTAATTAATCTTACCGATGAGAAGGTTCGTACAGGTGTTGAGGAACTCCTGAACTTTGCAAAGACCGGCGCCATTAAGCCCGAGGGTATGAGTGATATGAGTGCATATAGCAATGTTACTGATGACAAGTACGTATTCAGAACGATGGTGTATCCTCAGATCGTAAGTGTCGGACAGAACTATGACAATCTTGGTATCGAATGGGATTTCGTAAGCTTCCCCGCATTCCCCACGCATAAAGTCGGTACCGGCTGCAGCGGTTTCGGTGTGTATAAATATACAAAGAATCCAAATGCGGCAGCTGCTTTGGCACTGTTCTTCCTGGACAAAGAAGGTCAGACGGCTTATCACAGTGAGGAAGGCGGTTCTGTGCCGCTGGTTAAGGAACTGGCTGAAGCTGACTTCTGGAGATATGCTGATTCCGCAGGAACAGAGAACGACTGGTCTCAGAAAAACTACAATGCCTTTGTAAGCTTCCCTGAGGCTGACACAGAAGGCCGTGTTAAGTGTAAGATGCCTGCTAAGGTTGCTTCGGTTATTGTCAGTGGATGGAGCGGAATGCTGAGCAACTTCTTCGACAACGGTAACTACATCGACAGCCTGACTGAAATGGAGACCAAGGCGAACGAGCAGTGGCAGAAAATTTTGAAGAACTCTTAATTGACAGATACTTCTGAATCTTAATTTTGAGTACTATGTGGGCCGCCCTTTCCGGGCGGTCCATTATTTTTGCCTGTTGTCCGCATTACTTGACTTTTATCGATATCCTCCATATAATTATCAACACAGCGCAGTTTACGATATAGGAGGACGGAAGTATGGTTATTAAGATTATTTTCCTCGTGGTTTTTTTTGCAGTTATGGTTTTTGTGGGTCTGCGCTCACATAAACGGGTGTCTAATGTCAATGATTTTGTACTGGGCGGCAGACAGGTAGGCCCCTGGCTGACGGCGTTTGCTTTTGGCACCGCATATTTTTCATCGGTTGTATTTGTAGGTTATGCAGGACAATTCGGATGGCGTTATGGCATCTCGGCTACCTGGATCGGTTTAGGGAATGCTTTTATCGGGAGCCTTATGGCATGGGTAGTACTGGGCCGCAGGACCAGAGTCATGACGAATCATCTGTCTGCTTCTACCATGCCTGAATTCTTTGGGAAGCGTTATCAAAGCGGTGCGTTAAAAATCGTATCCTCTGTGATTATATTCATTTTTATGGTTCCCTATACGGCATCTATCTATAACGGACTTTCCAGGCTGTTCGAAATGGCCTTTGATATTCCCTATGAGGTATGTGTGATCGCTATGGCGGTGCTTACAGGCGTATATGTAATTTTAGGCGGCTATGTTGCGGCGGCGATGAACGATTTCATACAGGGGGTTATTATGCTGATTGGAATTGCTGCGGTCATTGTGTCTGTACTGAACGGGCAGGGAGGATTTATGGCTGCTCTTGAGAAGCTGGCCTCGGACCCGACCGTGACAGGTGCGGCAACAGACAGCGCGATCCCCGGTGTTTATGCTTCCTTTTTCGGACCGGATCCCATGGGGCTTCTGAGTGTTATTATCCTTACCTCTCTGGGGACATGGGGGCTTCCGCAAATGGTACATAAATTTTACGCGATTAAAGACGAACAGGCGATTAAAACAGGAACTGTTGTTTCCACGGTATTTGCCCTTGTAGTGGCAGGCGGCTCCTATTTTTTGGGCGGTTTCGGAAGACTTTTCAGCGATCAGAGCTTTATTAACGGAACCGAAGTGCAGTATGACGGCATTATGCCGCATATGCTGTCGACCCTTCCGGATATCCTGATCGGAATCGTTATTGTACTGGTGCTTTCTGCATCCATGTCAACGCTGGCTTCTCTGGTGCTGACCTCCAGCTCCACGCTGACACTTGATTTTATCAAAGGTACTTTTGCCCGCAATATGAGCGAGAAACGCCAGCTTACGGTATTGAGGAGCCTGATTGCCTTCTTCATTATTCTGTCTGTGGTAATTGCTCTGGATCCGCCAACATTTATTGCACAGCTGATGGGGATCTCCTGGGGTGCCATGGCAGGTGCCTTCCTGGCCCCCTTTCTGCTGGGGTTGTATTGGAAGAAGGTTACAAAGGCCGCTGTATGGGTTTCCTTTGCGACGGGTGTCGGTATAACAGTAGCCAATCTGTTTTTTAAATTTTTCAGCAATTCCATTGTGGCAGGGGCTGTTGCCATGATCACAGGTTTGGTCCTGGTACCGATTGTGAGCCTGCTTACACCGAAATTGAAAAAAGAGCATGTAGAAGAATGCTTTGCTTGTTATGATACGGCAATCAAAAAGAAAAATGCCGAAGAAATCGTAAAATAGAGGAGTGTTAACAATGATTTGGAATCCTGAAAAGGAGTGCCTGACCAGAAAGGAATACGATGAAATACAGCTGGAACGGTTAAAATGGATCGTGAACAGGGCTTATGAAAGAGTTCCTTTCTACCGCAGGCGATTTGATGAAATCG
>CBCSVZ010000074.1:0-5506 GCA_965143695.1 uncultured Oscillospiraceae bacterium | reverse complement strand
CAAATACTTCATTTGAAGGAACATTTTACATTTCTGAGGAGGATCGATAGAATATGACAAAGGTAAACAACAACTATACAAAGCTTCCGGGCAGCTATCTGTTCAGTGAGATTGCCAGAAGAGTCAGTGAGTATACTGCCAAATATCCTGAGAAAGAGGTTATCCGGCTTGGTATCGGCGATGTAACAAAACCGCTTACGCCGACTGTTATCAACGCAATGCACAAGGCTGTTGATGAGATGGCTGACGCCGCGACCTTCAGAGGATACGGACCCGAACAGGGATATGACTTCCTGCGTCAGGCTATTATCCGTTACGATTTTGCCCCCAGAGGTGTGGATATTGCTGCAGACGAGGTCTTTGTAAGCGACGGCGCCAAGAGTGATACCGGAAATATCGGAGATATTTTCGGCGTTGATAATACCGTAGCGGTGTGTGATCCTTCTTATACAGTCTATGTGGATACCAACGCCATGGCAGGAAGGGCCGGTAATTATTCCGATCGGACAGGCCATTGGGACCGATTGATTTACATGCCCTGTACCAAGGACAATCATTTTGTGGCAGAGGTGCCTGGGGAGAAGGACCGTGTTCCGGATATTATCTATTTGTGCTATCCTAACAATCCTACGGGAGCGGCCGCTACAAAGGAAGAGCTGAAAGCATGGGTGGATTACGCATTGAAGCACGGCAGCATCATTCTCTTCGACGCCGCCTATGAGGCCTATATTACGGAGGATCTGCCCCACAGCATTTATGAGATCGAGGGGGCTAAGGCCTGCGCTATTGAATTCAGAAGCTTTTCCAAAAATGCCGGTTTTACGGGAACACGGTGTGCCTATACGGTGGTGCCCAAGGAATTGACGGCGGCAGACGATATGGGAAACCGCGTGTCTTTGAATAAGCTGTGGAACCGCAGACAGACCACGAAGTTCAACGGCGTTCCCTATATTATCCAGAGAGGCGCGGAAGCGGTGTATACGCCGGAGGGACAGAAAGAAGTCCGGGAACTGGTGGCATTTTACCTGAATAATGCGAAAATCATTAAGGAGGGCCTGGCTTCTATGGGCTTCGAGGTATTTGGCGGCGTGAACTCCCCGTATATCTGGCTGAAGACACCGGAGAAAATGACCTCCTGGGAGTTTTTCGACGATTTACTGAACAGAGCCAATGTTGTAGGTACTCCGGGAAGCGGCTTCGGTCCCTGCGGAGAAGGATATTTCAGATTAACCGGTTTCGGAAGCACCGAAAATACCAGAAGAGCAATTGAGAGGATGAAGACTATTTATGCAAAATGAGACTGTAATTATTTTGGATTTCGGCGGCCAGTACAGCCAGCTGATTGCGCGGCGGATCAGAGAATGTAATGTTTACTGTGAGGTTCTTCCCTATAATGCCGCCGCGGAAAGAGTCCGGGCCTATGCCCCTAAGGGAATTATTCTTACCGGCGGACCGGCAAATGTGTATGCGGAGGAGTCCCCCAAGTGCACGCCGGAAATTCTGGAAATCGGCTGTCCGGTGCTGGGCATTTGCTACGGTATGCAGCTGCTGGCCTATCTGACAGGGGGACGCGTACAGACCGGGGGCACGGAGAATAAGGAGTACGGACACACGCAGGTAACATTAGATACTTCCTCTGTACTGTTTCGAGCTGCCGCGGAGGAGAATTCCTGCTGGATGAGCCATACGGATTTTGTGTCACAGGCAGCAGAGGGCTTCCGGATCACTGCAAGCTCCAAGGGTTGTCCGATTGCGGCAATGGAAAATACAGAAAGACGCATTTACGGGGTTCAGTTCCACCCGGAGGTCATGCATACGGCAAACGGGACTTCTATGCTGCACGCGTTTTTGTATGATGTATGCGGCTGTTCCGGAGACTGGACCATGTCCGGATATGTGGAGCGGACGGTTGCCGAGTTAAAAGAAAAGTTCGGCAATAAAAAGGTTCTGCTGGCCCTGTCAGGCGGCGTGGATTCCGCTGTTGCCGCGGCCATGGTGGGCAAGGCAGCGGGGGAAAATCTGACCTGTATTTTTGTGGACCACGGTATGCTGAGAAAGTATGAGCGCGAAGAGGTGGAAGCGGCATTTCAGGGCCGTTTCGGCATTAAGCTGATTACTGTGGATGCCAGAAAGCACTTCCTGGACAAGCTGGCAGGGGTCAGCGAGCCGGAGCAAAAGCGTAAAATTATCGGCGCTGAATTTATTAATGTATTTCAGAAAGAGGCGGAGAAAATCGGCGAGGTGGACTATTTTGTACAGGGTACTATTTATCCTGATGTGATCGAGAGCGGAGCCGTTGCGGGCAGCGCTGTCATTAAGAGCCACCACAATGTGGGCGGTCTGCCTTCTGTGGTAAAATTCAAGGAAATTGTTGAGCCGCTGCGCAATCTGTTCAAGGATGAGGTCCGCAAGTGCGGATTTGAACTGGGGCTGCCTGAGAATATTGTGATGCGTCAGCCTTTCCCGGGACCGGGTCTTGCCATCCGTGTGATCGGGGATATTACGGAAGAGAAGCTGGATATCCTTAAGGATTCTGACTTTGTATTCCGGGATGAGGTCGCCAAGTCCGGGATTGCCGGTGAACTGAACCAGTATTTTACGGTGCTGACGGGAATGAGAAGTGTGGGTGTTATGGGCGACGGCCGTACCTATGATTACACCATTGCCCTGAGAGCGGTCACCACCACGGACTTCATGACGGCAGACTGGGCACGGATCCCCTATGATGTGCTGCAGCGCATTTCCACCAGAATTGTCAATGAAGTGGGTCATGTGAACCGGGTTGTGTATGATATCACCAGCAAGCCGCCGGCGACCATAGAGTGGGAATAATTTCACACCCGTGAAAAAGCCCGTGAATAAAGGCTTTTCGTTGCTTTGATGCCCTTTGTGGCACACATTGTTGATTATTATAAAAGTAAAGAGCTGTCAGCTTTTTTTGAAAGTCTGATAGCTCTTTTTTATGTGGATCAATTGTATATAAATTTTATTACATTGCTTAAAATCAGAGATTGCTCTAAAAAACACGCGCAAATTTTTGCAATCTGTGCGCAAAATTAAAATTGACTATAGCGAAAAGAAAAAATACGCTATATGTATCTGCGCACCGATTCCGTATTATCCACGGTAAAATTATTTTTGTTATCAACTCCGACACAGAACGATAGCAAAGGCGTTTTTGTTGAATGATTTCATTCTTTGACTACTGTAGCTTCTTACCTTCGCAAAACAATTATTAATAGCGTGAAACTTCAAAATTTTATGTTGAATACTTGACAACTAGTAACCGCTAGCTTATAATACATTGAAACTAGTAATTACTAGTTTTGGCTTTGCTTTAAGAGATATGACAGGAGATAGGAAATGACAACAAAGGAAAAAATTACGGAAGAAGCGTTAACTCTTTTTGCAGAAAAGGGCTATAAAGGTACAAGTGTAAAAAATATTGCAGATGCGGTTGGAATTAAAGATGCCTCTTTATATAACCATTTTAAGAGCAAACAGGAAATTTTTGATTCTATAGTGGAATTGATTATGAAGCATATCTCCGGTCTTTCGGAGACCTTGGGACTGCCACAGTATGACAAACAGGATGCGTCAGTTTCTGGGTTTTATAAAAAACTGGATCTAGAAGGCATCAAAGACCTTTCAAGAAAATCATTTGTGTTTTATCTTACTGATCCGTATATCTCCAAGTTCTGGCGGATAGCCCACATGGAGCAATATGCAAATCCCCGGATCTATACTATGTTCCGAAAAATATTTATGAAAGATGCGATTTCCTATCAGGAACAGCTTTTTAAAGAGATGATGGAACAGGACATATTTTATCAAGGAGACGCCAAAGCGGCAGCAATCAGTTTTTATTCACCGATCTATCTGCTTTTGTCTATGTACAGTGATCAGCCGGAACATCAGGAAGAGGCCCTTGAAATACTTGACAGACAGATAGAAGAATTCTTTCGGATTTATCGAAAGAAGGATGAGAAAGTGGAGGACAGATAAATGGAAGAAACGATGGATATACAGGAATATATGACGGCCGGTGTAGAAAATCTCATAAAAAATGCAGTGAAAGCTACTTTGACAAATCCGGCACAAAGTATTTTTATGGCCAGATTTGCCATGGCAGTCAAAGAAGCAGCCCGAAAACGGTTTGATTTAGAAAAGGACGGAGAACATGTTCCGGCTTTTTTGATTGCCAGCATTACAAGCAGCTGCAATCTGCACTGTTCCGGATGCTACGCCAGAGCAGTTCATTCCTGTGCAGATACAGTACCTGTTGAGCAGCTTTCCACAGAAGAATGGAATCATATTTTTGAAGAGGCGGAAGAGCTGGGAATCAGTTTTATTCTTCTGGCAGGGGGCGAACCGATGATTCGTCGGGATGTTATTGAAAAGGCAGGAAACAGGCAAAAAATTATGTTTCCGATTTTTACAAACGGTACGCTTATGGATGATACATACATCAGAATGCTGAAAAAAAGCAGAAATCTTATTCCTATATTCAGTATAGAAGGAAAAGAAAAACAGACGGATGCCCGAAGAGGAGAAGGGGTATATGGGAAGGTTTTCTCTGCCATGGGGAAAATGCAGGAAGAAAAACTGCTGTTTGGTTCTTCTGTTACAGTTACCAGAGACAATCTGGAAGAGGTAACGTCGGATCTTTTTATTAAAAAACTGGATGAACGCGACTGCAAAGCTTTGTTTTTTGTGGAATTTGTGCCGATGTCACCGGAATTGCATCGTCTGGCACCCGGGGATGAAGAACGGGAGTATTTGGTTCAGCGTCTGGCAGAAATCAGAAATCAGTATCCGCATATGATCTTTTTATCTTTTCCGGGAGATGAAAAATCTTCCGGAGGATGTATCGCTGCAGGCAGGGGCTTTTTTCATATTAATTCCCATGGCGGTGCAGAACCGTGTCCGTTTTCACCTTATTCAGATGTGAATGTGAGAGATACATCTTTGAGGGAAGCACTGCAATCCGAGCTGTTTTTAAAATTACGGGATAGCGGTACATTGACCGAGGATCATGCCGGTGGTTGTGTACTGTTCGAGAATCGAGATGCAGTGGAGCGTTACCTTATTCATAATAAAGAATAAAGTGGATTATTACAATTGTGAATTACATAGTAACAATAAAACAGGAACAGCAAAACTCGGCCGCCATAATCGCTTTGTCCTTGTTGAGTGGAAATGATTTTCACTGTCTGCCGCCGTTTGGCTAAATGAAAGAGATATGCTATAATATCTACATTGAAGAATCTCCCGGTGAGGTTATAGGAAGCATCTACTCGCCCGAGAACTGAACACGGATGATGATTAAGCCTGTAACTTTGCAAAGAAGTTATGGGCTTTTGCGTTTTTTATAAGGAACTGCACCTGGTTCCGTCGTATAATAAATGAAGGGGCAGATATGATCCCGAAAGTCAGGAGGAATTATATGGATAACGGCGCAAGTAGCTACCGCCGTTTTCTTGATGGTGATGAAAGTGCTTTTGAT
>CBCSVZ010000073.1:0-5514 GCA_965143695.1 uncultured Oscillospiraceae bacterium | reverse complement strand
AAGAACCAACAGCAGACTTAAAAGTCTTCTTTTGCTTCTAAGCATTCTTTCATCTCCCTTTATTATGTATAGGAATATTGTACCATATCGCACTGTAAAAAGCACTGTTTATTTAATTTTGTGAATGGGAAAACGGTATCTGTATGCGCAGGAGGCATTGCAAAGGGTTCAGGTTATTTTTGCTGCGCCGGCGCGCATCAAAAGGATTAAAACCGGGAAGTTGCTGCGCGAAGGGCACCAAAACCTCTGAATTCAAGGGCTTGTTGCCCTTAGTTTCTGGAGAACATTTCCATTTCAGGGGTTATTTTTAAATTTATTCCAATTTATTTCCAGCGCTTCTAAAATCTGGGGCTATAAGATGCGCCCTCTGCTCTGTATGCGCACCAAACGCTTCAAACGGTGTACCTTGCTGCGCCGACGCGCATCACCCTGCCTGAAATCATAGCTTTGCTGCACATGAGACGATCCGCCTGTGCAAAGTGATCTCTTCTGCAACGCCATATACGGCACTTGCTCCCTTTTACCGAAGTATGTTACAATACCTATCTAAAATCACTTTGGGAAAGGAAGCAGACAATGAGTACAACACAGACAGCCCGGATAGAGAAAACAGCAGACCGGGAAAAATGGTTTCAGACCAAACATCTGCTCAATAAGGATGACAGCAGCTGGATCATATTGGACACCATGCCCTGGGGAGGCACCTATAAGCCCCTGACCCTGGCATCCGTAAGCCGGGACAGCGACGGATTAAACATTTATATGCGAAGCTATGAGAAAAAGCTCCGCTTTGCGGGCAGGAAGCGAAACGACTTTGTATGTCAGGATTCCTGTATGGAATTCTTCTTCGCCCCTATGGGGCCTGACAATCCGGCGTATTTTAACTTCGAGGTAAACCCCATAGGCGTAATGTACATCGGCTTCAGCAAAGAAGGCACCCGACAGAGCTCTGTGCAGGCAGCCGCTGACAGAGAAGACAGCTATTTTAATATGAAGGCCATGAGTCTTGCCCAGGCAGAAGCTTACAACACAAAAAACGCGGAAAATCCTGACGCATACTGGGATGTCTCCTACTCTATCCCCTTTGAATGGATACAGGAGTACATGCCTGAGTTTCATCCCGGTGAGCCGGACAAAAAAATCTCCGCAAACTTTTACAAATGCGGAGACCTTACCGACACAGAGCACTATGTCGTGTGGAACAATATTGAAACAAGACGGCCCGACTATCATCAGCCGGAATTTTTCGGCATATTAGAGCTGTAGAGCATATATTCATGGGCATCCACCAGGGCCTGCCAGCTGGCTTCGATAATGTCCTCTGACACGCCCACGGTGACCCAGTTTTTCTCTCCGTCGGTGGACTCAATAAGAACCCGGACCTTGGAAGCAGTAGCCATGCCGGAGTCCAGCACCCGCACTTTATAATCCACCAGACGCATTTTATTCAGTTCCGGATAAAATCTTCCCAGGGCCTTTCGGAAAGCCTTGTCAAGAGCATCTACAGGTCCCATGCCGTTTGCAGCTGTTACCTCCTCCTGATCACCTACACACACATCCACAATGGCACAGGAATTCCGGCCTGCGGCAACAATTTTATAATCAATCAGTTTGAAAAAGCTTTTGTTGATCCCCAAAGTTCTCCTGACCATGAGTTCGAAGGAAGCATCCGCCCCTTCAAACTGAAAGCCCTCAAACTCCAGATTTTTCAGTCTTTCCAGCACCGTACTTACCGCCGTCTTATCCACCGTAAGATCCGGAAACAGCTTTTCAATTTTTGCATTCACCGCCGCCTTCCCGGAAACCTCAGACAGAACCATGCGTCTGGTGTTGCCCACCGTTTCAGGCGCCATATGTTCATAGGCCCGGGCATCTTTCAGCATGGCGTCAATATGGGTGCCTCCCTTATGGCTGAAAGCGTCCCTTCCCACATAGGGAGCACGGCTGAAGGCCTTCATATTTAAGATATCAGAAGCCTTATAATAATAGGCAGTGAGATTTTTCACAGTATCCTCGGGCACACAGCAAAAGCCCAGCTTCTCCTGCAATCCGGGAAGTACGCAGAAAAGGTCCGTGTTACCACAGCGTTCGCCGATGCCGTTTAAAGTCACCTGCAGACAGTCTGCTCCGTGTCCGGCCGCCGCAACCGCATTGGCAACGGCCATTCCCATATCATTGTGGGCATGCAGACCTATATGTTGAAGGCCCTTTATCTCCGGGCTTTCCAGAATCGCAATCATCCGCTCCGTATCGGTGCCGCCGTTGGTGTCACATAAGAACACCCTGGAAGCGCCGGCCTGAAAAGCACATTTTACCACTGCCGCAGCATAGACAGGGTCATCCTCATATCCGTCGAAGAAGTGCTCCGCATCGAAAAACACCTCTTTCCCCCTGTCCTTCAGATAGCTTACGGAATCCTTGATAAGCTCCAGATTGTGCTCCGGAGTCGTACCAAGCACCTTGTCCACATGAAGCTTCCAGGCCTTCCCGTACACACAGACACAGGGGGCAGAGGTATCCCCCAGAAGCCGCAGACCTCTGTCCTCAGAGGCGGTACTGTCTGTCCTGCAGGTAGATCCAAAGGCCACCAGCCGGGAATGCTTCAGAGGCTCTCTCTCCATCCGGGCGAAAAACTCTGCGTCCTTGGGATTAAATCCCGGACCTCCCCCCTCAATGTACGACACCCCCATGCTGTCCAGCAGCCGGGCCAGTTTCACCTTGTCATCCAGCGTAAAATGAGCGCCCACCCCCTGCATACCGTCTCTCAGGGTCGTATCGTATAGATGTATTTTCTCTGCCATAACAGCGCCTCCGTAAAATTCTCTGTTTGTATTTATTATAACACAGGTATCTCTGGGAAGTACAGCACCGGCAAACGTCCCTGTAACCGCCGGGCATTTTGACGTGATATGCTTTTTGTGGTAAAATTTCTGTGTAAGTGATTAAGAATATTATTCGGAAGTGTATATATGAAAAAGAAAAAAGATAAGAAGAAGGCTGTCAGAGGTTCTCTGAAACAGCGCATGAAAAGCTCTGTCCGTGCAGGCTTTGCTTCAATATCCGCTTTCTTCCGGAACGCAAAAAAAGATATTATTGTCTATGGCTTAACATATTTGATCATAGCCTTGCTTTCAGTGATACTGTGCGGCAGTCAGGATGGCAGTCTGAAAGAAGCGCCTCTGGTCTTTTTGAATATTGTGCCCCGGCTTCTGACTCTGTTTATGCTTACGGCACCCGCATTCATTTTCAGCAAACGCAGAACAGTCTTTTCAGCGGGCGCTGCTGTATGGGCGGTCTGGCAGCTCTCTGCGGCAGGCTGCAGAATATCCTGGATCCTGCTGGCAGCCGCCATAGGCATCCTGTTGGCCGGCAGCTTCTGGCTCATTGATAAAAACAGTCCCTGTTATTCCCGTAACCGGAACTATATGCTTTCTGTGGTAAAATGGTTTTATGCTTTTACGGTGCTGGCGCTCATTGTGGAGACAACACACCGCATGAACCCGCTGGATGTTCTGAGCAACTATTTTTTTCATCCCGATATCTTCGGCATTAATCTGCTCGTAATCCTGGCACTGGGAAGCTTTATTTTTCTGATACCCAAGCGCAAGCTGACATTTCTGATCTACTCTGTTGTCTGGCTGATCCTATCCTACGCCAGCTATCTGAAGTGTGTAAAGGTAAGTGAGCCCGTGCTTCTGCTGGATGTTTTCTCTCTGGGGGAAGGCATCACTGCCATGTTCAATTTTCTCGGATTCTCCGATATCCTGTTTTTAATGATTCTGGTAGCCCTGCTGATCATGGGAATCCGGATTCTGGGCCGCAGGGAGAAAGGAATTCCCTTTCAATTCAGAAATTTAATTCTCTTTGCAGCAGCAGTGGTCATCGTACCCCTGTCTCTGACAGGGATTTCAAAGCTTTCCTACGCCAGACTGAACAAAGCCGGCGAAAACACAAAAAACGCTTTCTTTCGTGCAGGCTTTGCTTACAGCTTTTTATGCAGCTCCGTAAATTCCGGCGTACAGATGCCTGCCGATTACTCCGCCTCTGCCGTAGAGAAGGTCTTGGATAACATCGAAAAAAATTACCAGTCCCGGGAGACCGGAGATACTGTAAAGCCCACGAATATTATTGTAATACAGCTGGAATCCTTTGTAGATTCCTATTTCTTCAAGGATATGAATTATGAATATGATCCCCTGCCCTTCCTGCACCGGCTTCAGCAGGACTATTCCTCCGGCAAGGTATCGGTACCCGTATTCGGCGGTCAGACGGTGAAAAGCGAATTTGAGTTTCTCACCGGTCTTTCTATGGACAACCTGCCTACAGGCTACAACCCCTATGTTCAGTATCTTCACAGCAATCCGGTCGATTCGCTGGTAAAATACATGAAGGAGTCCGGCTATACCACTACAGCCATCCATAACTATCAGGGCGAATTTTTCAACAGAAACGACGTTTATTACAATCTGGGCTTTGACCGCTTTGTCCCCTATGAAACCATGCCCAATGTGGAAAAAAAGTCACCGGACATCATATGGGCAGGTGACGGTGTTCTGAAAGAGGAAATCGGGAAAGTTCTGGACCATTCTGAGGGCGGCGATTTTGTATTTACCGTATCCGTACAGCTGCACGGCTCATACAGTGCAATTCCGAAAGAAGAATATCCTATGGTCATGTCCCTGAATCCTGATGAAAACGGTGAAGTCAACGAAGAATTTGAGGGACAGATCGCCTATTACACCAGTCAGATGATTGAATTTGACAAGGCAATACAAAGCATCGTTGAATATTTGGAAGCACGCGGCGAGCCCACCTTTCTGCTCATGTATGCAGACCACCTGCCAACCCTCTGCAACAATATTGTAAGTGAAGAGGATCGGTACACCACGCAGTATTACACCTGGAACAATCTGGGGATTGCGAAAGAGGAAGAAGAAAAGGATATGGAACTGTATGCCCTGTCCACATACCTCTGTGAAACACTGAAAATGGACGGCTTTGTCATGAATAAATTTCATACCCTGTATAAGAACACAGAGGATCTCTCTTACAAAACAGATTTCAGCTATCTGGAATACTACAAAATGTACGAGGAAAAGGATATCCTGTACGGAAACCGTCAGGAGGAATCGACTGAGGATACCCTTTCCGGCTCCCCCTACGACAGGACCTTCTATATCGTAGGTGCCGTCTTTGTTGTAATCATATGTGTATTTGCTTTTAGTGCCACCGGCAAAAAGCGCAGTATCTTTTTGATTTGCAGTATCCTGTTGGTATTCATCCTTGTGATCGGCATTCTCCTGCTGATTCCTTCTACAAACAAAGAAAAGGAAGAACTGCCCGACAACAACTATAAAAACGAAAATTATGTTGTATCCGGCACCACCCCTTTAAGGTTCTGCCGGATCATCCTCTCAGTTGAACTTCTGTTTTTGGATGGTGTCGGTTTTACACAGAACCCCTTCATATCCATAAGCGGAAAGAACCAGCAGCTGACATATGTAGACGAACAGA
>CBCSVZ010000072.1:0-5537 GCA_965143695.1 uncultured Oscillospiraceae bacterium | reverse complement strand
AGCATTCCTTGATATTGAAAAACGGATCGAAAGCTTTGGCAGCTGGCTGAAGAAAAAGACCAAAAGTGAAAAGGATACCGGCTTTTTAGATGGCTTCGTAACCGCGTCTCTGACTGTATGTATCGGAGCCATGGCTGTTGTAGGAGCCATACAGGACGGTATGCAGGGGGATTTTTCCATGCTTGTGGCCAAATCCGTTCTGGACTTTATCATTGTTATGATTATGGCGGCCGCAATGGGGAAGGGCTGTATCTTCTCTGCTGTTCCGGTAGCCCTTTTTCAGGGGACGATCACCGTTTTGGCCCGATTGATAAAGCCCCTGATGACAGAGCAGGCCATTTCCAATCTATCCCTGATCGGTTCCATTCTGATTTTTTGCGTAGGCGTAAATCTGGTGTGGGGCAAGAAAATAAAAGTGGCCAATATGCTTCCTGCCATTTTATTTGCAATTGCCTTTGCATTTCTTTAATCGGTGTGATTGATCACCAGGGTATCTCCGACTTCCAGCACCGTATTTCCGTTGGGAATGATGGCTTCCTGACCGCGCATAACTAATATAATCAGTGCGCTTTCCTTTTTCGGCAGTTGTCCCAGCTGTTTGCCTTTGATTTCACTTTCTTCCGTTATCTGCTGCTCCGTCAGCCGGACGCCTTCAATTTTACCCGGGGACTTGGCGCTCAGAAGCAGGGTGTCATTGCTTTGCAAGACGGTTTCCCCCTTGGGCACCAGCTTTTCTTCATTTCTTTGCAGCAAAACGAATAGGGTGTCCGGCGGTAAAATGATATCTTTCACCGGTATATTGCACCAGGGATGGTCTTCCGGAACTGTAAACTGGATAAACTGTACCGGCATCTCATTGCTATAATCAGAAAAGGTCTTCATAACATCGGCGTGTTCATCTATCATGGAAAGCTTTCCGGAGACAAAGGGCAACAGAGACCCTTGCAAGAGAATAGAAAAGAGGACGATAAAAAAGACCATATGAAAAATATCGTAGCCTGTGTTGGAATTCATGGTTGCCATGACAGCAAACACAATAGAAGCGGCGCCTCGAAGTCCAGCCCATGAGACGGTAAACTGCTGTGAAAATTTGCTGCCGAAGGGAGTGAGCAGAGTAAAAACTGCTGCCGGTCGGGCAATAAAGGTAAGAAACAGGGCAATCGCCAGGGCAGGCAGGGCCACCTGGGGAAGCTGTGACGGGAAAGCAAGCAGACCCAGCAAAAAGAATATCAGCATTTGCATCAAACCGGTCAGTCCGTCGAAAAAGGGGACCAGTGTCTTTTTATTTTTAATATCGGCATTGCCAAGGGCTATGCCCACTATGTATGCGCAAAGATATCCGTTGCCCCCAATGGCCGCAGGAGCAGCATAGGACAGAATGGCAACGGCTGTTACAAATACGGAGTCGAAACCGGAGGCAGCAAAACGGAGTCTTTTCATCAGCCATACGGAAACAAAGGCAATCGCAACGCCCAAAAGAATTCCGTAAGCAAGCTGGGTAAATATCATATAGGCAATACCGGCGCCGCTGGCGGTACCGTTCATAACAGAAAGCATGATCATGGTCAGCATATAGGAGAAAGGATCGTTGCTTCCGCTCTCCACTTCCAGCAGGGAGGCTGTATTGTATTTCAGATTCAAGCGTTTGGAACGGAGAATGGAAAAGACCGAGGCTGCGTCTGTAGATCCGATTACAGAGCCGATCAAAAAGCTTTCCAGCCAGCTTATTTTTAAAGCAAAATGGCAGAAAAGACCTACCAGTCCTGAGGTCATAATGACCCCGAGGCTGGATAACAGAACCGCTTTAGCAGCTATGGGCTTTGCCTCCTTCCAGTTGGTGCCGAATCCGCCGTAGAACATAATAAAGATAAGGGCTACAGAGCATATCTGCTCCGCAAATTCATAATTGTCAAAGTGAATTTTAACGATCCCGTCAGATCCGAAGAACATACCCAGCAGTATAAACGCCAGCAGGGTAGGGATCCCCAGCTTACTGGATAGCTTGTTCAGAAAAACACAGGCAAATATAACAATAGCAACCAATAAGAGATAAACAGGCATTTCATAGCTCCTTTCTACCTGACAGTTTACCATATTTATATGCAAAATGCCATTGCAGTACCATCGTTTTTGGACTATAATGAATCCGAAAAAGACAGGATAGGGAGAAGCAAAATGTCTGATAACAATCAGGTTTCTTTATATGATTTTGAAAATTCTGCAGAAATACCGGCGAGTGGTGAAAGCGATCCTATGGCGCTCTTCCGGAGGGCAATGATCTATTGCAGACAGCATCCGGGAACAACACTGTTGATTCCTCCCGGTGAATATATCCTTTCCGACGACCTGTCCAAAGAAATCCGGCAAAAAGTTATGACGGGAGAATACGGTTCCAATCCCCAGAAGGTCATGTTTTCTCCTTCTTTTCGCTATACCCGCGGAATTGATATAGAAGGGCAGCGGGGAACCAAAATTCTCGGCCACGGCGTAACCCTGCTGGTGGACGGGTTCATGGAGCCTGTATCCCTCAGAAACTGTGAGGATGTTTCTTTATACGGTATTACGGTCGATCACAAGCGCAAGCCCTATAGCAAGGGGCAGGTGATGTCTGCTGTGCAGAGAGAAGACGGTCGGTACAATCTGAATGTGAAGCTGGAGGAAAGCTGCCCGGTAACAGAAGCGTCGCCTCTTCAGCTGCGCGCGGTTCTGTACAGCGCAAACAGCGGGAAATATTATCCTGTTTCCCAACGGGAGGTACGGGTATTGGATTCCCATAACCTGCTGGTTGCTGTAGATTCAGACTGTATCCCGGAAACAGGGGAGCGCTGTATCGGCATGGAATACTACACCCTGCATACGCTCCATGCCCGCCCCGCGATCCTGATCGAAGCCTGCAAAAATATTACCCTTGAGGATATGACTGTGCACAGTCAGCCGGGTATGGGAATCGTAGCAAACCGAAATGAAAACATATTGATCCGCAGACTGTCGGTAGTTCCCTCCTGCGGCCATCATTTTTCCACAAATACGGACGCCACCCATTTTACCTCTACAAAGGGCCTGCTCCGTCTGGAGAACTGTACCTTTGAGGGCCAGGGAGACGACTTCATCAATGTACATAATTATTACCATACCCTTACTCCCTGCGGTGGGGATAGCTGCTATATGCACACGGAGGCAGTAGACGGAACGCATTCCCAGTCTCTGGACTATCCGGATGAAGGGGATTTGTTGGAGCTTACCCGGAAAGATACGCTGTCGCTGTACGACACCTATCAAGTGGTAAAATGCACGCCTTTACCGGAGGAGGGCAGGGCGTGGATTCAGGTGGATCATTCTCTGCCGGAGCCGGAACAGTGCAGCCAATACTATTTTGCAGACATCACCAGACTTCCCCGCCTGGAGGTCATCGGCTGTCATGCCGGAAATCATTTTGCCAGAGGGATGCTGGTGAGAACGAGAAGTGCGCTTCTGGAAGGAAATACCATTTCCGATGTCTTGGGACCTGCTGTTTTCATTGCGGCGGAAACCTGGTGGAGCGAAGGTGTTACCGCTCAAAATATCACCGTCCGGCGAAACCGTATCACAAATACAAGGCCTGTGGAGGGGGAGGCCGGCGGCATTGTCGTAAAGATCGAGTGTGCAGACCCTCGGGATTGCCCTATGAAAAATATTGTAATTGAAGACAATATCATAGACTGTCCCCGGGCAGAGCACGGTATTTATGTCAGAAACACAGACGGACTTACCCTGAAAAGAAATCATACAGTTTCACAGGGCGAGCCCTGCGTGATTACAAATTGCAGAAATGTGTACAGCGAATAGAGGAGAAGAACATGATGAAATATTACCGATTCAAAAAAATTGCCGATCAGGCAGAAAATATTATTGCCGTTCAGGAGGGCGTTATTAAAAAACTCTGTACGGAAGAGGAACTCCCCCCGTCGGCAGGTGTTGAAGACTACAGCCAATATACTGCACTGCCCGGTTTTGTTGACTGTCATATGCACGGAGCTTTGAATTTTGATGTGGCTACCTGCGGCGCGGAAAATCTGGTACAGCTGGCTAAAGGGCTCTACAAGCACGGCGAATCGGCCTTTATGCCCACAATTCCCGCAGCTCATCCGGAGCAGAACCGTAAGGCACTGGAGGAAATCGAAAAAGCGATGAAAATCACCTGGGAGAGCAGGGAAACCGCTAAAATTCTCGGCTGCCATATGGAAGGTCCTTTCCTGTGCGAAAAATATAAAGGGGCGCTGGATGAAACTTCCTTTTGTGACTGCAATCCGGAACACTGGGAGGCTCTTACAGGTCCCTTTGCCCATGTAGTAAAGCGTATCACTGTGGACCCTCTGCGGGAGGGCGTCATTGAAATGATACCGCATTTTACCGAAAGGGGAATCCAGGTTTCCCTGGGACACACCGCCGCTGACAGAGCTACGGTTGAACGGGCGCTTCAGGCAGGAGCAACCTCTGTGACACATCTTTACAACGCCATGTCCGGGCTGCATCACAGAGAGCCGGGAACAGTAGGCGCAGCGCTGGCTTCGGATACGTGCTATTGCGAAATCATAAGTGACTTTCTTCATGTACATCCGGATGCTGTAAAGCTTGCGGTAAAAGCAAAGACACCGGGTAAAATGGCCGTTATTACCGATTACTGTCAGGCAGCAGGTATGCCGGACGGAGAGTATGTACTGGGAGGACGGCTTGTTCATGTGATTAACGGAGAAGCCAGGATGCCGGAGGGGCAGCTGGCCAGCAGTACCGTTTTTATGGACCGGGAACTGAAAAACATCCTGTCTCTGGGCTTTACGCTGGAGGACTGTGCTGTCATGCTGTCAGCAAATCCGGCGTTTCTTTCCGGTGAAGGCCGGTTGGGTTCGCTGGCTGAGGGTAAAATTTTCCTGGCGCTGGCTGTTGATGACAGCGGAAATATCCAATCAATCCTCTCCTGACAGGGGAAGCTCGAACCAGAATACACTGCCTTTGCCAAGGGTACTGCGAAGGCCGTATTTGGCCTTGTGAAGCTCCAGAATATTGCGAACAATGGAAAGCCCCAGACCGGTACCGACGGTGCCGCGTCTGTGGTTTTTGTCTATTTTATAGTATCTGTCCCAGATATTGCGGAATTGTTCTTTGGGAATGCCTTCGCCAAAATCTTCAAATTCCACGCGCACCGTTTGCTGTGCACGGTCAACCAACTGGCGGACAATGACGTTCTTACTTTCGCCCGTATAATTGATGGCATTGGTCATCAGATTATACACCACCTGTGTAAGCTTTACTTCATCTGCATATACATTTGCGGTGCCGTCAAATGCAAAGGTCAGGTGATACCCGTTGCGCTCGATCAGCTTCTGATATCTGCCGATCGTCTCCTGAATACTGGCGGTCAGATTAAAGACAGCGGGCTGAAGCTCCATTTTACCCGACTGAAGCCTGGAAATATCCAGCGCGTCGTTTACCAGCATGGAAAGCCGGTTGGCCTCATCAATAATGATCTGAATATTCTCGGGCGTATTTTCTCCGGGAAT
>CBCSVZ010000071.1:0-5554 GCA_965143695.1 uncultured Oscillospiraceae bacterium | reverse complement strand
TCAACGATCCCGAGAATCTTGTGAGAGCCGTTTGCGGAGAGAAAATAGGGACAATCGTTTCCTGAGGAAGCATAAACATTCTAAATTTAAGGAGGAATCATTTATGATCAACAAGAGCGAATACGAAGTTTATACAAAGAAGATGGAGGCATCCATATCCTATTTGGAAGAAGAGTTCGGCAACATCAGAGCCGGCCGTGCCAATCCCTCTATACTCAATAAATTGACTGTAGAATACTACGGAGCGCCTACCCCGCTTACACAGGTCGGCTCCGTTTCCGTGCCGGAGCCCAGAATGCTGGTGTTCCAGCCCTATGATATGTCCATCCTGAAGGAGGCGGAGAAGGCCATCTTCAAGTCAGATATCGGCATTACGCCCAACAATGACGGCAAGGTCATCAGGCTTGTATTCCCTCCCCTGACAGAGGAACGCAGAATCGAGCTCAAGAAGCAGGCCAAGAAGCTGGGAGAGGATGCCAAAGTAGCGGTGAGAAGTATCCGAAGGGATGCGATCGAGGCATTCAAGGCCAGGAAGAAAAAGTCTGAAATCACAGAGGATGATGTAAAGCAGGCAGAAACAGACATCCAGAAATTTACCGACAAATACATCGAGCAGATCGACAAGACGGTAGCTGCCAAGGAAAAGGAAATCATGGAGATTTGATCAATGGGTTTGTTCAGCGGCAGAAGAATGAAAAAAGGCACGAAAGGTACGGCAGGGTCCCAGGGCTTTGCCGTGCCCGCTCATATAGCGATTATTCCTGACGGCAACCGCCGCTGGGCCAAGAAAAAGATGCTTCCCGTAGCAGCGGGACACCGGGAGGGTGCTGAGGTCTTCCGGCGTATCGTTCGGCATGCGGAGCATATCGGGGTAAGATACATTACCTTCTACGCTTTTTCCACGGAGAACTGGAAACGGGATGACGCAGAGGTAGAGACCCTGATGAAGCTGCTTCTGAACTTTTTGCTGAACTCAGAGAAGGAGCTGGGTGCAGACAAGGACAAGATCTGCATCAAAGTGATCGGAGACAGGAGCCGCCTTTCTCAGCAGATGCAGCAGGAAATTGCCCGGGTGGAGAGAGAGACGGAGAACAATACCAACATCATTGTGAATATGGCCATTAACTATGGCGGCAGGGATGAAATGAAGACCTGCGTACAGTCCATCGCCCGTAAGGTGAAAGCGGGGGAACTGGCGCCCGAGGACATCACAGAGGATACGATATCGCAGAATCTGTATACAAAAGATACTCCTGATCCGGATTTGCTGATCAGAACCAGCGGTGAAGAGCGCATCAGCAACTACCTGCTGTGGCAAATGGCCTATACAGAGTTCTATTTTACCCATAAGCTGTGGCCGGATTTTAACGAGAAGGATCTGGATGAGGCGGTACACGTATACAGCAGCAGACAGAGAAGATTTGGAGGAAAGTAAACCATGAGAACCAGAGTCATATCCGCAATTGTCATGATCGCCGCAGGCGGCGTGCTTATCTATTTCGGGGACATATACTTCGGAGCTGCGATCTTTTTATGCTCCGTAATCGGCCTTTTTGAATTTTACAGAGCCTTTAAGGGGAAAGGCTATAGGCCGGTGCAGATCATCGGTTATCTGTACACGCTTTTGATCCCTGCGGCTATTTTTCTGAATCCTTCCCATGCGCTGGATGTGCCTGTGAAAGGGACAAACCTGTTTCCGGTATTCCAGCTGCTGGTTATGCTTCTGTTATTGACACTTACGGTAGTAGCCCATAAAAAGATAACACCCATGGACTGCGCCGTTACTCTAATGGGTGCTTTCTATGTACCCTTCCTGTTTAGCTTTTTTGTGCTTATAAGAGACATGGACGACGGATTGGCGCTGTTTCTCATCGGCATCCTGGGCTCTGTTGCGGCGGACACGGTTGCTCTCTTCTCAGGAATTTTATGGGGCAGGAAAAAGCTGATCCCCGACATCAGTCCTAAGAAGACAGTGGCAGGCAGCATAGGCTCCTTTGTAGGGTCTACCCTTGCAGTGACCATATACGGACTGATTCTCCACTACACAAAGGCCATGATCCACCCGGTGCCTGTACTGCATTTTGCACTCCTTGGGCTTTTGATGGGCGGCAGCTCCCAGATAGGAGACCTTTCAGCATCTGCCATCAAGCGTTACTGCGGCATCAAGGACTTTGGCAAACTGATACCGGGACACGGCGGAATATTGGACCGCTTCGACAGCATGCTGTTCAATGTGCCGATCGTTTACTGCTATATCCAGCTGTTCAAGGCGTTGGCGGGATGAGGCTTTGGTTATGGTAAAATGTATTTCCGTTCTGGGCTCCACCGGCTCTATAGGGACGCAGACCTTGGAAGTATTGCGTGCGCTCAGAAAACAGAATATTGAGATCAAAGTGGCGGCCATGGCAGCCGGCAGTAATGTGACCTTGTTAGAGGCCCAGGCCAGAGAATTCAGGCCGGGGCTTGTTTCTGTTGCCGGAGACAGTGACGCGCAGCTGCTGCGACAAAAGCTCAGGCCTCTGGGGATCGAAGTGGTTTGCGGGGAGGAAGGACTAAATGCTGTGGCCGCTTCCGACTGCGACATGCTGGTGACGGCAATTGTCGGCATGAAAGGGCTGGTTCCTACGCTGACCGCTATACGCAAGGGGACGGATATTGCCCTTGCCAACAAAGAAACCATGGTGGTGGCAGGGGATATTGTCACAGCGGAGGCCCACAGATACAATGTGAATATTTTACCTGTGGACAGCGAACACTCTGCCATTATGCAGTGCCTTATGGGCAACAAGGACAAACAGGCAGAGCATCTGATCCTTACCGCTTCCGGCGGCCCTTTCCGGACCTGGGACAAAGCGGCTGTGGAGAAGGTATCCATTGCGGATGTACTGGCCCATCCTACCTGGAAAATGGGCGGTAAGATCACCGTGGACTGCGCAGGTATGATGAACAAAGGGCTGGAAATAATAGAAGCCAGATGGCTGTTTAACATGCCCTATGAAAAAATAAAAGTTTTGGTGCATCCCCAAAGTATTGTGCATTCTATGGTACAATATAAGGACGGGGCAGTCATGGCTCAGCTTGGGGTACCGGATATGAAGATACCCATACAGCTGGCATTGACCTATCCTGACCGGGTAGAATCTGCCTTTGAAAGACCGGATTTTACCAAACAGCCTCTGACCTTTGAAGAGCCTGACGAGATCCGCTTTCCCTGTCTGCGTCTTGCAAAGGAAGCAGCGGTGGCGGGCGGCACTATGACGGCGGTCATGAACGGAGCCAATGAGGCGGCGGTGGCAAAATTTTTGCGGGGTGAAATTAAATTCCTGCAAATACCATACACTATAGAGAAGGTCATGGACCGCCACTGCACGCAGCTGTCTCCTGCTTTGGAGGAAATTCTGGAGGCTGACAGGTGGGCCCGGGAACAGGTGAGCCGTATTATTTGAAAGGTATGATGGATCTATGAGTATAGTCGGAAGTATCATAACAATGCTGCTGATGCTCAGCATATTGGTGGTCATTCATGAGTTCGGCCACTATATTGTGGCGCGCATGTTTAAAATTAAGGTCCAGGAATTTTCCATATTTATGGGGCCTAAAATATACTCCAGAGTGGGAAAGAAAAACGGGGTGAAATTTTCCATCCGTGCCATTCCCCTGGGAGGCTACTGTGCTATGGAGGATGAGAACGGCGAGGAACAGGAGAAGTCAGAAGGCTCCTTCTTCAGCAAGCCCAAAAGAGTGCGGGCAGCTGTGTTTTTTGCAGGGCCTCTTATGAATATCCTGCTGGCGCTGGTGCTGGTCATTATTATTTTCTCTATTGTGGGGTACTCCACAAATAATATCGGCTTTATACAGGAGGGCGGACTTTTTGCTTCCTACAGAGATTCGGCGGATCCTGATTTCAGAATCGAAGTAGGAGATAAGATTACGGAATATGACGGCCGTATGGTGCTGAACAGTACGGAATACTCCATTTTCAAATCCATGGATAAGGATGATGTCTCCGTTCTTACCATAGAGAAACCGGACGGGACCGTTAAGGAGTGTACCTTCGACAGGTCACCTGCGGCAGAGGGAGAGGGGATGCAGCCGCTCGGCATGTCTTTTGAATATGTAGAGCATCCGGGTGTGTTCGGTATTCTATGGAATTCGTTAAAATGCCTGTTTACTCTGGTACGGACGATCCTCTATTCCTTATACTGGCTCATTACAGGTACCGTTGGCCTGAATGCTGTAACAGGTCCTGTGGGTATCACAACAATTGTGGACGATGTCATCACCGCAAAAGCCAGTATCGGGGATAAAATATTGACGCTTGTGAATATGGCCGCTCTTATCAGCGTCAATCTGGGCGTATTCAACCTGATCCCGTTCCCGGGGCTGGACGGCGGACAGCTGGCTCTGGTCGGTGTAGAAGCCCTGCGGGGCGGCAAAAAGCTTCCGCCTGAGAAGCAGGGGCTCATTTCCTTTATCGGTTTGGCAGTGGTGGTACTGCTGGGTGTTCTGGTTATGGGCAATGACATCTGGAGGATCATATCAGGAGGCTGAGGAAAATGTTCACAAGACGGGAAACGAATGTTTTAAATATAGGCGGGGTTCTCATAGGCGGCGGAAATGAAATTGCGGTCCAGTCTATGACCAACACAGACACCAGAGACGTAAGGGCTACCGTAGAGCAGATCCGGCGGCTGGAGGAGGCGGGCTGTCATATTGTGCGCGTAGCTGTGCCGGATATGGAGGCCGCTGAGGCGATTGAAGCAATTATAAAAGAAATTCACATTCCGCTGGTGGCAGATATTCACTTTGACTACCGTCTGGCATTACAGGCGATCCGGTCCGGTGCCCATAAGATCCGGTTAAATCCCGGAAATATCGGTGATGCGGAGCGTGTTAAAGCGGTGGTGCAGGCTGCGAAAGAGCGGAAGATCCCTATTCGGATCGGTATTAACGGCGGTTCTTTAGAGAAAGGAATTCTGGAAAAATACGGCGGCGTTACGCCCGAGGCCATGGTGGAAAGCGCCATGGGGCATATTAACATACTGGAGGAGTTAAACTTCGAGGACATTGCGGTGTCCCTGAAGGCGTCCTCGGTTAAGAAAACCGTGGAGGCGTACCGGCTGATGGCGAAGAAACGCCCCTATCCGCTTCATGTAGGCGTGACGGAAGCAGGCACGGTGTACGGAGGTACGGTTAAATCCGCTGCCGGTATCGGCGCGGTGCTTCTGGATGATATGGGGGATACGATCAGGGTGTCTCTGACCGGTGACCCTGTAGAGGAGGTCAGGGCGGGGCTTGCTCTGCTGAAGGCCCTCTCCCTGGGCAGAGACGGTAGCTTTGAGTTTGTTTCCTGTCCCACCTGCGGACGCTGTCAAATAGACCTCGTACATATTGCGGCAGAAGTGGAGAGCAGGCTGGAAGCCCTTCATAAACAGGGATATTTTACCCGTAAAATAAAGGTGGCTGTTATGGGCTGTGCCGTCAACGGGCCGGGAGAGGCCAGAGCTGCGGATATTGGCATGGCAGGAGGCGACGGCTGTGCCCTGGTTTTTGA
>CBCSVZ010000070.1:0-5558 GCA_965143695.1 uncultured Oscillospiraceae bacterium | reverse complement strand
ATATATAAATCCGGTGAAGAAGACTCCCGGATGATATTGGGCCCCGAAGACACGTATCAATTTTGGAATTGTGTCGAGGTATATATTTACGATGATGTAAATCAGCCGGAGGGGCAGTGGTACAGTCATCTTACGGAAGGGGACATGCAGGAGAATACCCTGTGTTCTTCAATTAAGCTGACCCCCGGGGCCGATATCGATCAGGTGGAGGCTATGAAGCTTACTGTATTCACCTATCGGTCTCAGGCGGATTTTAACAGCGATAACGGAAGCTATCTGGGCTTTAACAGCTACAGTATTGATATTGTCAGAGCGTGATCGGTAATCGGGGGAAATTGTAAAATCCATAGCCATGTGGTATACTAAAAACTTGACAAAGTATCACTGTGAGAGTAATATAAACACGAACGACTGTTCTGGATTTGTGAGAGGTTAAGTGCTGTGCCTATGGATGAAAAAAAGAATCAAAAACAGTTTAAGGTGGTTTCTCCCTATGAGCCTGCAGGGGATCAGCCCCAGGCGATTGAGTCGCTGGCAAACGGTGTCCTGCACGGCGATGTCAATCAGGTGTTGTTGGGAGTGACAGGCTCCGGCAAGACCTATACCATTGCAAAGGTTATTGAGAAGGTCCAGCGTCCGACTCTGGTGCTGGCCCATAATAAAACTTTGGCTGCCCAGCTGTGCGGGGAATTTAAAGAGTTTTTCCCGGATAACTGTGTTGAGTTTTTTGTGTCCTATTATGACTATTATCAGCCGGAGGCGTATATTCCCCATACCGATACCTATATCGAGAAGGATTCCAGTATCAATGAAGAAATCGATCGGTTAAGACATTCTGCCACGGCGGCTCTTTTTGAACGCAGAGATGTGATTATCGTTGCCAGTGTTTCCTGTATCTACGGGTTAGGTGACCCGGAGGATTATACGGATCTGATGGTCAGTCTCAGACCGGGCATGGTCAAGGACAGAGATGAAATTATCAGACAGCTGGTCGATATTCAGTATTCCAGAAACGATACAGAGCTTGCCCGGGGAGATTTCCGCGTACGGGGGGATACCTTGGAAATCATGCCGTCAGATTCTAAGAACAGAATCGTCCGTGTGGAATTTTTCGGAGATGAAATCGACCGGATTTCAGAGTACGATGCCGTTACGGGAGAGCTGTACGGGGAAAGAAGTCATCTGGCTGTATTTCCGGCGTCTCACTATGCGACTTCCTCTGCGAAAATGGAGAGAGCGCTTGTTCGCATTGAAGAAGAAATGAATGACAGAGTTGCGGAACTGAAAGCGCAGGATAAGGTCTTAGAGGCGTATCGCCTGGAACAGCGTACCCGTTTCGATTTGGAGATGCTGAGAGAGACAGGCTTCTGTTCGGGAATCGAAAACTACTCACGGCATATCAGCGGCAGAGAAGCAGGGAGTGCGCCCTATACCTTACTGGATTATTTTCCGCAGGATTTCCTTCTGGTCGTGGATGAATCCCATGTTACCATTCCCCAGGTACGGGCAATGTACAACGGTGACCGTTCCAGAAAGCAGTCGCTGGTAGATTACGGATTCAGACTGCCGTCCGCATTTGATAACAGACCGCTTACCTTTGAAGAGTTTAATGACAGACTGAATCAAACGATTTATGTAAGCGCTACGCCGGCCGAGTATGAAAAGCAGCGTTCGACCAATATTGTGGAACAGATCATTCGTCCTACGGGCTTACTGGACCCGGAAATAGAAGTAAGGCCTGTCACAGGTCAGATCGATGACTTGCTGGGCGAAATACGCAGGGTCACAGACAGAAAAGAGAGAGTTTTGGTTACCACGCTGACGAAGCGTATGGCGGAGAATCTGACCGAATATTTTACCGAGGTAGGTATAAAGGTAAGATATTTGCACTCGGATATCAACACCGTGGAACGGATGGAGATCATAAGGGATCTGAGAATGGGAGAATTCGATGTACTGGTGGGAATCAATCTGCTGCGGGAAGGACTGGATCTGCCGGAGGTTGGACTGGTGGCTGTGCTGGACGCAGATAAAGAAGGATTCCTGCGTTCCGAGACATCACTGGTTCAGACGGTTGGACGTGCAGCCCGTAATGTGAACGGTAGGGTCATTATGTATGCGGATGCGATCACAGATTCCATGAAGGCTGCTATCACGGAAACCAACAGAAGAAGAAAAATACAGCAGCGATTTAACGAGGAACACCATATTACGCCGAAATCTGTTACCAAGAGCATCCGGGAGGTTATAGAGTCTACTATGACGGTTTCGGAGAAAAAGGATAAGAAACGGGTTAAAGATATTTCGCCTTTCCTGAAACCGGAAGAGCAGGGACTGCCGGTGGAAGAGCTGCTGGAGGTCCTGAAGGGACGTATGGCGGAGGCTGCCGCAGAGCTCAGGTACGAGGATGCAGCCGCCATTAGGGATACAATCAAACATATCAAATCATTATTGTAACGGGGTATCTATGAATAATCAAATTGTAGTGAAAGGTGCAAGAGCCAATAATCTGAAAAATATTGATGTGAGCATACCAAGGGACAAGCTGGTGGTTTTTACGGGCTTAAGCGGCTCGGGGAAATCCTCTCTGGCTTTTGATACCATATACGCAGAGGGACAGCGCAGGTATATTGAGTCCCTGTCCTCCTATGCCAGAATGTTTTTAGGACAGATGGAGAAGCCTGATGTGGACAGTATAGACGGCCTTTCTCCGGCCATTTCCATTGATCAGAAGACAACATCCAAAAATCCCAGATCCACAGTTGGTACGGTTACGGAAATATATGACTATCTGAGACTGCTGTATGCCAGAGTGGGAGAGCCCCACTGTCCCAATTGCGGCAAGCCCATTAAATCCATGGATGTTGACCAAATGGTAGATGTGATCATGGCTCTTCCCGAAGGGCAGAGAATACAGGTCATGGCTCCTGTAATCAGAGGGCGCAAGGGCGAATATGTGAAAATGTTCGATGCGCTCAGAAAAAGCGGCTATGCCAGGGTCCGGGTTGACGGTATTCTTTACGAACTTACGGAAGAAATCAAATTGGATAAAAATATCAAACACAGTATTGAAGTTATTGTTGACAGACTGATTGTAAAGCCGGGCATTCAGAGGAGACTTACCGATTCTCTTGAGGCGGTTCTGACCTTGGCTTCCGGACTGGCCCTTATTGATTTAATGAATGGGGAAGAGCTGTTACTGAGCAGAAGCCTTTCCTGCCCGGACTGTAATATCAGTATTCCGGAGGTTTCCCCACGCATGTTTTCATTTAACAATCCTTTCGGAGCCTGTCCCACCTGTACCGGCTTGGGCTTTCAGATGAAGATTGATGAGAAATTGGTGATTCCGGATCCTTCTAAATCTCTATTGGAGGGCGCTATTGCCATTAACGGGTATAATTTTACCAATGAAAATAGTTATGCGAGACATATTTTTGATACGCTGGCAAAAGTTTATAAATTCAAACTCTCCACACCTTTTGAAAAATTGCCGGAGAAAGTGCGAAATGTGATTCTGTACGGTTCCGGTACCGAACGTTTTTTATTTAAATATGAGGGTGGCTCCTATACGTCAGCCTTTGAGGGGATTATTAACATCTCAGAACGGCGGTACAAGGCGAATCCCAATGACGCCATGAAACAGTATTATGAGGATTTTATGAGTGTGTCACCATGTCCCGACTGCCATGGAGAGCGATTGAAAAAAGAAAGTCTGGCATTCAAGATCAACGGACTCAATATATCGGAGCTTACCAAGCTGTCTGTAAGGGAACTGATCCCTTTCTTTGAACAGCTGCATTTTACAGGTGCCCAAGCGGCGATTGCGGAGCCGATCCTGAAAGAAATCAAGGCCCGGATCGGATTTCTGAACAATGTAGGTCTGGACTATCTGTCCCTGTCCCGCTCCTCGGGAACCCTGTCCGGAGGGGAATCTCAAAGAATAAGACTGGCTACACAGATCGGCTCCGGGCTGATGGGGGTGCTGTATATACTGGATGAGCCCAGTATCGGGCTTCATCAAAGGGATAACGATAAACTGCTGGAAACGCTGAAGCATTTAAGAGATCTGGGAAATACGCTGATCGTTGTAGAGCATGACGAAGATACCATGCGTCAGGCCGACTATATTGTGGATATTGGGCCGGGGGCCGGACGTCATGGCGGCGAAGTGGTGTGCTGCGGGAGTCCTGAGGACATTATGAACTGCGAGGCCTCTTTGACAGGACAGTATCTTTCGGGTAAAATGACAATACCTGTACCGAAGGTAAGACGTGCTGGCAGCGGCACTTTCCTTACTGTTTACGGTGCCGGTGAGAATAATTTGAAGAATATTGATGTAAGTATACCTCTGGGAACTTTTACCTGCGTGACGGGCGTTTCAGGCTCGGGAAAGTCTTCTTTGGTAAATGAGATCATTTATAAGGAGACAGCCGCCAAAATCAACAGAGCAAAGCTACGCGCCGGTGTACACAGGAAAATGGAGGGACTGGAATATATTGATAAGGTTATTGATATTGACCAATCGCCTATCGGAAGGACTCCGAGATCGAATCCTGCTACCTATACAGGTGCTTTTGATCTGATACGGGAACTGTTCTCCAAGACACAGGAGAGCCGCGCAAGGGGCTATAAGAGCGGGCGATTCAGCTTTAATATCAGGGGAGGCCGGTGTGAGGCCTGTGCAGGAGACGGTATCAAGAAAATCGAAATGCACTTTCTGCCGGATATCTATGTCCCCTGCGAAGTGTGTAAGGGAAAGCGGTACAACCGGGAGACACTGGAGGTACGCTACAAAGGAAAGAATATTTCCGATGTGTTGGAGATGACCGTAGAGCAGGCTGCAGAGTTTTTTGCGGACATACCGAAGATAAAGCGTAAGATTGATACCTTAATGGAAGTCGGCCTCGGCTATATAAAGCTCGGTCAGCCTTCTACGACGCTTTCAGGGGGAGAAGCGCAGCGTGTGAAGCTGGCTACAGAGCTTGCAAGGCACAGTACCGGAAAGACATTGTATATACTGGATGAGCCCACGACGGGACTGCATACGGCGGATGTGGCAAAGTTGATTGAGATTTTACAAAAGCTTACGGGCAATGGGAATACCGTGCTTGTAATAGAGCATAATCTGGATGTGATCAAATGTGCGGATTATGTGATATATTTAGGCCCCGAAGGCGGGGATAGAGGGGGAACTCTGGTGGCAGCCGGAACTCCTGAGGAAATAGCCCAATGTGAGAATTCCTACACGGGCAGATTTCTGAAAAAGATTTTGTAAGAAGCTTGAAAGGAAAGGTTACTTGTAATGAATGAAAGTCAGATGTGTGCAATCTGCAAAAAGAGAGTTGCTTCGGTTTTTATAACGAAAATGGATGAAAAGGGGAATGCGGTCAATCAGGGCGTGTGTCTTGTCTGCGCTAAAAATATGGGACTGCCTCAGGTGGATCAGTTCTTAAGTAAAATGGGTATTTCTGATGATGATCTGGAGGGTATCAACGATGAAATGACCTCTGTTATGCAATCCTTTGAAGACGGTGAAATGTCCGGATTCCTGCCTTGTG
>CBCSVZ010000069.1:0-5573 GCA_965143695.1 uncultured Oscillospiraceae bacterium | reverse complement strand
GGTAAGATGAGTAAGTCCAAAGGGGAATTTCTGACCGTCTCTCTGCTGGAGGAGAAGGGATATGATCCGCTGGTATACAGACTGTTCTGCCTACAGTCCCATTACCGGAATGTGCTGGTGTTCAGCTATGAGAATTTAGACAATGCAAAGGCTGCCTATGATAAGCTGATTGCCCGGATCGCCGCTCTGGATCCCCGGGCAGAGGGAGAAATTGACGAAGCGGCCATGGCGGAGCTGAAAGGAAAGTTTACCAAAGCTATGGATAACGACCTGGCTACGGCTTTGGCTGTCACCGCTGTCTACGATGTATTGAAATACAAAACCAATGACCGGACGAAGCTCGCTGCAATTGAAAGCTTTGATACTGTGCTTGGCCTTGATCTGCTGAAAAAGGCGGAAGAGAAGCGACGGGCAGATGCCAAAGCCGCAGAGGAAGCGAAGAAAAAGGCGGAGGCCGGGTCTGATTATGTGATTCAGGGCGAGGGTGATGCGGAAATCGATGCCCTTGTAGCCAGAGGAGAGGCAAAGAAGAATAAGAATTTTGCAGAGGCAGACAGAATCCGGGAGGAACTGCGTCAGAAGGGCATTGAAGTGACGGATGTCCGGGGCGGCGCGGTCTGGAAGCGCGTATAGCAGATAAAAATCGCATCCCTACTTTTTACAGGAGAAACCTGTATATAGTAGGGATAAACATGTTTTTTGCCTGATTTTTCCTACGTAATAAGGTGTAATTCGAAAAAAAGTAGGAAAATCAGGCACTTTTAAGACGTTTTCCCTACGGGCAAGCAAGAAAAGCTTCTGCCGGTAGGGAAATTCCGTTTATAGATTTGTCTTTTCTTTGATATCCAAAAGCTCCAGCCCTTTGTTTTTGTCTTTCGTCCACTCAATGCCCCACTCATTTTCAAAGAGCAGCACCAACTCGTTGTCACTGTCTGTTGCAATAATGGTGGAACTGGTAAGCGTGAGCTTTGTGGGATCCAGATTGGGATTTCCGATCCAGCGGGCATGGTGATGGGAAAGCAGCTGCATACGGATCCCTACGCCGTATTCATTTTTCAGACGGTGTTCCAGTACTTCGAACTGCAACACACCTACGGCACCGATAATCAGAGATTCTACACCGATTCCAAGCTGCTTGAATACCTGAATGGCACCTTCTTCGGAAAGCTCCTGAATGCCTTTTTGAAACTGTTTGCGCTTCATTGAATCCGCAAAGGTTACACGGGCAAAATGCTCCGAGGGGAACACGGGGATCCCGTCGAACTTTAAAGAAGCAGAGGAAAGGCTCAAGGTATCTCCGATATTAAAGAATCCCGGATCAAAGAGCCCGATAATATCTCCTGCGTACGCTTCTTCTATGACGGTGCGCTCCTGTGCCATAAACTGTGTAGGCTGCGCCAGACGCACCTTTCGTCCTGTCCGGGTGTGCCATACCTCCATCCCTTTTTCAAATTTTCCGGAGCAAATGCGCAGGAAAGCAAGTCTGTCTCTGTGGGCCGGATTCATGTTTGCCTGGATTTTAAAAATAAAGCCTGTAAAAGCATCTTCGGCGGGAGAGACGATCTTATCTCCCGCAATACGGGCCTGCGGTTCCGGCGCCATTTTGATGAATTCAATCAGAAAAGGCTCTACGCCGAAGTTGGTCATGGCCGAACCGAAGAATACGGGAGTGAGCCGCCCCTTTAAGACTTCGTCCAGATCAAACTGTTCCCCGGCCATATCCAGAAGTTCTATTTCTTCCTTTAATCTGTCATGGTGATAACTGCCCAGCTTTTCCGTAAATACGGGATCATCTACAGAGCCGGTTTCAGAATGTACAAAGGACTGTCCGTGATTTCCGCCGTCGAAGAGTTCGATTTTCTTACTCTGCCTGTCATAGACACCTTTAAAGTCCCCGTCAATACCGATGGGCCAGTTCATCGGGTAGGATTTCATGCCCAGTACATCTTCGATTTCCTGCATGAGGTCGAAGGGGTTCTTAGAGGCCCGGTCCATTTTATTCACAAAGGTGAACACGGGGATGCCGCGCATTTTACACACATGAAAGAGCTTGATGGTCTGCGCCTCTACACCCTTTGCCCCGTCAATCAGCATGACGGCACTGTCTGCGGCCATCAGCGTTCTGTAGGTATCCTCGGAGAAGTCCTGATGTCCCGGTGTGTCCAGAATATTGATGCAGTAGTTGTCATATTCAAACTGCAATACAGAAGAGGTGACAGAAATGCCTCTTTCTTTTTCAATGTCCATCCAGTCAGAAACTGCATGTTTGGAGCTCTTACGGGCTTTTACAGAGCCTGCCAGTCTGATGGCTCCTCCGTAGAGCAGGAGTTTCTCTGTCATTGTTGTCTTACCGGCGTCCGGGTGAGAGATTATGGCAAAGGTTCTTCTCCTTTTTATCTGCGCATTGGTTTCCGGGTTTTGGCTCATGGTAAAATGTCTCCTTAACACTTATTATAACCGCAATAGTATAACATAATAATCGCTTTTATGGTATAATCTATTTATAAATTATTTTTGGAGGTTTTTTATGAGATACAGTTCTGAGCGGATCAATAGGATTGCGGCGGACAACCGGTATCAGGAGTTGATCAATGCATCTGAGGCAAAGCACATTTTACAGTTTGAAAACCTTGTGAGAATGATAACGGAATCCCACCGGCACAGTCTGAATAAAAATATAACGGATGCTGTACTCATCACGGGACCTTCCTCTTCGGGGAAGACCACGACCTCCAAGCTTGTGGCTGCTATGCTGGAGGAGCAGGGCTTTCATGTTATTCTCGTCTCCTTTGATGACTATTACTATGATACGGATTATATCCGGGAGCTTCAGGGAAAGCCTGCCGACGCCCCCATGGAGGAATTGGATCTGGAGTGCCCGGAGGCCTTTGATATTGCGTATTTTAAAGAACAGATGGGCGCCTTCCTTTCCGGTGAGACCGTCACTCTTCCGGTGTTTGATTTTCTGAGCAAAAAGCGGGTTCCGGGCAGGACTGTTACGCCTTCAGACAGAGATGTGATCATTTTAGAGGGAATCCACGCCCTGAACCCCATTGTTACGGAGGGCGTGCCTTTTTCCAAAACCTTTAAGGTCTACATCTGTCCCTTTGATACCTACAGTGCCCCGGGAGTAAGAGCCGTGATGAAGCCCCAGGATGTGCGCTTTATGCGCAGAAGCGTGAGAGATCAGGTTGACAGAAATTCCGACCTGATGAAGACGCTCAGCATGTGGCCCTCCGTCCGGGCAGGGGAGGAGAAATATATCAAGCCTATGAAGGCCTATGCGGACTTTTTCTTTAACTCCTCTTTGGAGTATGAGATCTGTCTGTTAAAATACCGTTTTATGAAAATGGTGAAGGTACTGGATGCATCTCAACTGGCCGGCTTGAAGGAGTGCTTTCCGCTGGAGGTGCTGGAAGCCTTCTGTGAGATAGAGCAGGCCGATGTGCCGGAGGGCTCGATTTTCAGAGAGTTTTATAAGTAAATATGCGGAACGGGGAGATGTAAAGGGCGTCCATCTCCAATCCGAATCTCCAATCCCTACTGAAAATGACATTGTGGCATTTTCAGTAGGAAAAATGGCTTAATTCAGGGGAAAATCCCTACCTGCCGAGAAGAGGGAGCCCTGCAACGTAGGGAAAAGAGCCATTTTTGTTCCCATTTCCCTACGTTGTAGGGGCTGAATGGCAAATACGGTAGGACTTTTTCACAAAGGCAGTATTATTTACAAATATTTTGATTGACATTTTTCCCCTTTGATACTACTATATAACTGTGTAAAAAAAGAATTGATTAGGAGGATGATAAGTGATGACGATGAAGATTATGTTAAAGTCCATAGATGATGTAAAGGTATTCGTAAATGAGGTAAACAAGGTTTCCTGTGATGTGGATCTGGCATCAGGCCGCTATGTCGTAGACGCAAAGTCTATCATGGGTATCTTTTCCCTGGATCTGACCAGCCCTATTACCCTGGAGATCCATAACAAGGAAAAGGGCGAATGCGATGACTTCATTAAAGCAATTGAAAAATTCAAAGCTTAATTGACAGGAATGAAATTCAGAGGCTCCTGTGCGCTGCATGGGAGCTGTTTTTTTACTTAATTCAAGGTGAAGGGCATATGGCAGTAAGAACCTTTGGCGTGTATACGCTGGGCTGTAAAGTCAATCAATATGAAACCGAAGCGGTAGCAGAGCTTTTTGAAAAAGCGGGGTACAGGCAGGTCCCCTTTGAAAACAGGGCGGATGTATATATTATCAATACCTGCAGTGTAACCGGTGAAAGCGACCGTAAGAACAGGCAGATCATCCGGCGGGCTCACAGAATCAATCCGGAGGCTGTCATTGCCGTCATGGGTTGCTATGCACAGGTTTCCGAACAGGAGGTGCGCTCCATAGAGGGTGTGGATATTGTGGTTGGCACACAGGGCAGAAGCGCGCTCCCGCAGCTTGTGGAGGAACTTTTGTCGGGGAAGAGCACTTCCGGCCATGTTCAGGAGAATATTATTCAGTCCGCCGAATATGAGCGGCTGACAGTCAGAGGTCTTACAGAGCACCAGCGGGCCTTTGTGAAAATACAGGACGGCTGCGACAGGTTCTGTACCTATTGCATTATTCCCTATGCCCGGGGCCATATCCGAAGCCGTGCACCGGAGGAAATCAAAGAAGAGATCGAAGATCTTGCGGAAGCGGGATATAAGGAAATCGTGCTGACCGGAATCCATCTGGCCTCTTACGGAAGAGATCTGGAAGAAGATACGGATCTGGTGGATATTGCGGCAGCGGCAGCAAACATTTACGGAATTGAAAGAATCCGTATCGGTTCCTTAGAGCCCGTCTTTATTGATGAGGGTAAAATCAAGCTGCTCTCCGAAAATCCCAAGCTTTGCAGACAGTTTCACATAGCCCTTCAGAGCGGAAGCAATACGGTGCTGGACAGAATGAAGCGGCGCTATACTGCGGAAGAATATCTTGCAATCGTCAATATAATCAAAAAGTACATGCCGGACAGCACTTTTACCACGGATATTATGGTAGGATTTCCCGGAGAGACAGAAAAGGAATTTTGCGAGAGCATGGCTTTTGCGGAGGAAATAGGATTTTCCAAGATCCATATTTTCCCGTACTCTCCCAGAGCCGGTACTGTGGCGGCTGATATGGCGGGGCAGATCTCCAAGTCTGTTAAAATGGAAAGAGCGGCCCGGATGGCGGAGACGGCAGCCCGCTGTGAGCAAAGGTATTTAGAATCCATAGACGGAAGCTGTGAAGAAGTGCTTCTGGAGACCAGAGAGGAGACCCCCGAGGGAATCTTCTATACAGGACACGGAAAAAACTATATCAAAGTTTATATTCCGGAGATGGAGCTGATGATGGAGGATGAGCTGATAAATTCCGTGAAAAGAGTTAAAATGACATTGCAAAAGGGTCGGATTTATGGTACTATAAATTAAACTTGAAATGAAGAGAAGGTGGAACAGTGGAGAACAAAAGTACAATATTTTTTAAGGGTGGTATTGATAAGCATAATGAGACCCGTAAGATCATCGGGGAAGTATATGCAGCGCTTAAAGAAA
>CBCSVZ010000068.1:0-5586 GCA_965143695.1 uncultured Oscillospiraceae bacterium | reverse complement strand
AACACCAGAGGCTCATCCAGAAGCTTCTGAGAGCTGTAAGCCCTGCAGACACTTTTCGCCTCATCGGAGGGCGCCGCAACGGTCTGCATATACTGGTGCCAATAGAGCTCTCCGTCGGAATGATCTACGTCGAACTTCTGCAGATAGAGGGTATCCTGCCCTGACAGAATATAGCCGCTGCTGATGATCATAGCGCCGCCCTCCAAAGCCTTATAGGGGGTATCCCAGCCCTCCTTCACGGCTCTGTTGAGACCGTTTTCTACAACGGCATTCCCCGTACCGGAAGCGCCGATGTTAAAATAGTTGTAATATCCTTCAAAGCCTTCTACACAGCCTGAAATCAGCGGGGAATCACCGTTTACCCCCTGCTCCTGCCGCAGTCTGCCTGCAAGGAAATACGGACTGATACCGTACTTCTTTCCGATTTTCATACAGGCAGCCGCATAGGTGATATCCGATCCGTCCAGCTTTTTCTTACCCATAAAGGTGCCTTTCAGAATTCCTTCCACGCCGGCCTCGCTGTGTATATTGCCGTCATAGGTCAGCTTCTCAAACTGAAAGATCCCTTCCTCCGTTAGAAAATTTCTGGGATCCATATAGTAGGCGATCGTCTTTTGAGACGCCTGCACAGAGGAAGAACCCGAGAAAACGACCCAGTCGTTTTTCTGCCAGTCGAAGGCTCCCTCCGCAGTCGATTTCCAGGAAGAAGGCGTACGTTCATAATTGGGAACAAGATTGCTTCCCAGATAGGATTCCCCCTGCAGTACCTCTCCCCACTCCAGTTCCGTGTCCATTGCCTCAAAACGCCACTGTGGATGCGCCTTATGAAGCGCTCTTAAATAAGGCAGATAGCTTCCCGGAAATCCCTGTGCCGACAGCGCGTCCTCAAAGACCATATCCGTTTCGGAAACCGTATATTCCGTAATCTCTATGTAATCGGAATGCACATAGCCGATCCGTTCCATTCCGTCTCTTACAAAAAACACCTTATACCACAGATCCCCGGCCCCGCTCGTCCTGCTGCCTCTTATTTCCGCCAGCTCTCCGTCATAAAGAGCGTCAATGATCCTGTACTCCGTTCCTGCCCCGTCCCTTACATTCAGCCAGCTGTCCACAGTAACTTGTCCGATACACGACGCAGCCGCAGATCCTGTTGATGCAAAGCAGGCCAGCAGCATCACAAGGCACATGGCCAGAATCATTCCCCGCTTACACTTTCCCATATAAAAGCACTCCTCTCGCATACTTTTTTCGTCTTTAGAATGTATGCAGAAGGAGCGGTTAAAATGTCAACTTCTCTTACGGCTTATTTCCACAAGTCCCAGTTTTGTAATTCCATAGATGCGGGGCTTCCCAAAATCCTTTTTCGCCAGCGTTCTCAGGCTCTCAAGGACCTTCTCGCCCTCCTCGGAAGACATGTCTATGAAATCACACACAACGGTGCCTCCGATATCCCGCAGCCGCAGCTGCCGCATGATCTCCCGGGCCGCCTCCAGATTTACGGAAAGATGCTGTGCTTTGTTTCCTGCTGCCTTGCCGGAATTGACATCGATCACTGTCATCGCTTCCGTCTTTTCAATGACAATATTCCCCCCCGACGGCAGCCATACTCTCCGTCCTGTCAGGGATGCCAGCTGGGAGGACACATTCTTTACCTGAAAGAGGCTGTAATCCCCATGTGCTCTGTACCGCATATTCGGGTAAAATGTCCGCAATTTCCCGTAGACCTCGGCGTCGTCTGTGACGATACTGTCTAAAGGCTGTAAGCGGTTTAAAAAGGCTGTATAAGGCTCCGGGCGGTAAAGGAGACCGGGAGAGTCTTTGCCTTTTCTGATCCTGTCCCACAAATCGCCGAGCCGCCGTGCCTCTTCCTGCAGGGCCGACAGCTCCGCTCCTGCCGCCTCTGTGCGCAGAATGAGTCCGGGAATATTTTCATCAGCGGCGAGGATGCTTTCGCCAGCCGCTTTCAGGCGCTGCCGTTCGCCTTCCTCTGATATTTTACCGGAAATACCGCAGGCGCCCTCCCGGGACAAAAGTACCAGCAGCCTGCCTGTGATCTTTACATCAAAGCTGACACGGACAGGCTTATTGTCATGGGCAGCGCTCACCGCCATAACCGGAAGAAAGCTGCCCTGCTGTACCTGTCCTCTTTCTGCACAAAAGGCATTTTCCTGCAGACCGATGTCCACAAAGCAGCCGTCGGAATCTCCGGAAGCACATTTTACCAGGCGTCCCCAGAAGACATCGCCCGCCTGAACAGAACCCTCAGTAATCTTGCGGTAGCCCACTAAAGCTCCGTCCTCTAACAGCGCAATTTCGTCTTTCCCCTGTATGACCGCCTCGTTCACAGTTCCTCCCTGGTAAGCAGCGCCAATCTGTGTACCGTCTTTACGGTAACCGGCTTTCCCGCCAAAGCGGACAGGGCCAGTTCCGGGCGTAAATTCATCTCGTTTCCGGCAGCGGTCGTTACAATCAGCGCCTCCCCCTCAGGGTACACGCTGAATATCATGGGCCGTACATCCGTAGGTCTTGTGCCGCTTTTGGTATGCTTTTCGACAATCAGGGGCCCTGTTTGGGCGGCTTGCTCCCGTATCTGTGCAATCTCTTCGGAAGTAAGCTCTGCCGTCACTCTGTAACGGGAGGCCGCAACGCTTTTCATAATGTTGGGCGCGCGGTCGGGAAGCAGTACGGCATTCAGGATCCGGACCGCTTCGGGCAATGCGCTGTTAAGTTTTTCTATAATCTCCGCCGGCTCTGTTTCGCAGGTCAGCGTAATATCCACATATTCATCCTCACTGGTAGTTCCCACGGGTATCGGCATACCGAACACAAACAGGGGATGGGGATTAAAGCCCTCTGAATAAGCCACCGGAAGTTCACATCGTCTGGCAGCTCTGGCAAAAAGCTTCAGCATGTCCAGGTGGGAAATGTATTTTACCGCATCAAATCTTCCGTACTTAATTCTGTATACTGCCAACACAAACACCCCTTCCGAATTTTGCCACACCGCAGCCCTCGCACTTCTCCATACAGTTAGCGGTAAGCTCTCCTCTGGCCGCCTTCTCCAGCTCTTTTCTGAAAAAGCTCTTGTTTACTCCTACGCTTACATGATCCCATGGCAGCACTTCCTCCGGGCCGCGCTCTCTGTGGCTGTAAAATGCCGGATCCAGTCCGCACTTTGCAAAGGCGCGCATCCACCGGCCGTAGTCCAGATAGTCGTCCCAGGCATCAAAGGTACCGCCGTCCTTCCAGACCTCATAGAGCACCTTGCCGATTCTCCGGTCTCCTCTGGAAAGGACCCCTTCCAAAACAGAGGTCTCCGGCGTATGCCAGCTGAATCGGATGCGCCTGTCAAGTGCGTGCTTCAGAAGCTCCTGCTTTCGTTTGATTTCTTCTATGGTATTCTGGGAACACCACTGAAAAGGGGTAAAAGGCTTGGGAACAAAGGTGGAAACACTGACCGTGATCTCCGGACGCCGGCACTTTCTGCCCGCATGGACCTCATAATAGAGCTGCAATACCTTTTCCGCCAAGGCGGCGATTCCCAGAATGTCTTCGTCCGTTTCATAGGGCAGGCCCAGCATAAAGTACAGCTTAATGGTACTCCAGCCGCCTTCAAAGGCAAGGCGTGCAGAGCGCAGCAAATCCTCCTCTGTAACGCCTTTGTTAATAATATCCCGCATTCTCTGGGTACCGGCTTCAGGAGCAAAGGTAAGTCCGCTCTTACGCACCCGGGAGACCTTCTCCATAAGTCCCAGGGTGAAAGCGTCCACTCTGGAGCTGGGCAGAGAAAGACTCACATGCTGATCCTCGAAAGTATTCAGAAGTCTGTCTGTAAGTTCCTCTAAATGTGAGTAGTCGCAGGTGCTGAGGCTCAGAAGTGAAATTTCTTCATAGCCGGTGGATCGGACCAGTTTTTCCGCAAGCTCCATGACCGTGTCTACACTGCGCTCCCTGACGGGCCTGTAGATGAATCCTGCCTGACAGAAGCGGCAGCCGTGACTGCAGCCCCTCATGACCTCTATCATAATACGGTCGTGTACTACATTCCCGTAGGGCACTACCAGCTTGTCCGGAAAATAAGCCTTGTCAAAGGCTTCCACAACCCTCTTGGTAATCACCGGACGCGCTTCCGGTTCCGTGGGAGTAAGGGCTTTCAGGGTGCCGTCCTCATTGTATTCTTCCCGGTAAAATGCAGGTACATAGATGCCCGGGATCTTCGCGGCAGCTTTCAGAAATTCTCTTCTGGGAAGCTGCTTTTCTTTCCAATCCCTGTATACATCCAGCAGCTCGTTTAAGACCTCTTCGCCCTCTCCCAGATCAAATAAATCGATATATTCTGCCAGGGGCTCGGGATTATTGGCCACACCGCCCCCCGCAATCACAAAGGGAACGCCCTCCCCTCTGTCCGCCGACCGAACAGGAATTCCTGCCAGATCCAGCATATTCAGAATGTTCGTATAGGCCATTTCATATTGGAGGGTAAAGCCCAGCATATCAAAGCTGTCCACGGGCTCCTGGGATTCCAGTGCAAAGAGCTTGTATCCATGTGTACGCATTTCCTTTTCCAGATCGGGCCAGGGCGCGAAGACCCGCTCACACCAGGTGTCCTCTCTTTCGTTCAGCATGTGGTATAAAAGCTTCATGCCCAAATGGGACATGCCGATATCGTATATGTCCGCAAAGCAAAAGCCGAAGCGGATCGCGACTGCATTCTTATCTTTGATAACGGAATTCCATTCTCCCCCTGTATATCGGGAGGGCTTCTCCACGGAAAGCAATATATCGTCAGGGATATAACTCATTTTACCAATAACCTCTGTTTCCTAATAATGTTCCTGTTATGATAACACGAAACAAGGGACAGTGGCAAGAAAAAATCGGCCGCGGCTACCGCCTGTAGGATAGCACTGTCTTAAGAACCCCGGCAATATGCCCCGGCGTCCTGCGCAAACTCCGGATGACCCGATAAATGGGCAGCAGCGGGATCAGTACCCTGTGCTTTGCGAAAACAGGAAAATTATTCTGTATTTGACGTTTGTTTAAAAAGATTCTATGCCACACATACTGTATCCGGGGAAATCTGCTGTCGCTGAAATTGTTGATGCCCGTCTGAACCAGACTTCTGCGCGTCCCATAGGTTCCGCAGCCGAGCATTTCTACCGCAAATTCCTGCTGTTCAGGCGTTGGTGCACCGTCTTGGGAGAACAAGGCCGTTGCCGCGTCCCTGATCTGTTTCTCATAACTGTCGATTTCCATTTCACGCAGCCCGTTATCAATATAATTCCAGTCCAAGTGGGCCTGTTGGGCTTTCAAAAAAACAAACAGATCAATAAGGCTGCGGAGACCACAGCCGGTTGAACGGTAGTGCTTGTGACTGTGGACAACCGTATAGAGATAAACATCCTCTGCCTTTAGGCCATAAGCGCCGTGACAGCCCTCCATGGGTACTGCCTTGCTCCAGATATCCTTATAATAGGAATGGTATTGCGTGCCTTCCGCTACCAGCACACGGTGCATTTCAAAATTCAGGAAAGGCTCTTTTTTATAAATATCATGGTTCCCTTTTAGCGTCTCACAGATATA
>CBCSVZ010000067.1:0-5592 GCA_965143695.1 uncultured Oscillospiraceae bacterium | reverse complement strand
AACTTTCTCTGACCGTCCACCACAGCCTCTTTATAGAACCGGTTGGGCAGCCAGGGAGCGCTGTTGGAATAGAAATACCAACGGATCGCGTCGGCGCCATAGGTCTCCAGTGCCTCAAAGGGATCCACGGCATTGCCCTTGGACTTGGACATCTTCTGCCCGTTCTCATCCTGGACAAGACCCAAAACGATAACATTCTTATAGGGGGCTCTGTCAAAAATCAGTGTGGAAATGGCCAGAAGGGAATAGAACCAGCCTCTGGTCTGATCCACCGCCTCGCTGATAAAGTCTGCGGGGAAATTCTCCTGAAAGATTTCCTGATTTTCAAAAGGATAGTGCCACTGAGCGAAGGGCATTGCGCCGGAGTCGAACCAACAGTCTATGACCTCGGGAACCCGCTTCATCTCGCCGCCGCATTTCGGGCACCGGAGGGTCACCGCATCAATAAAGGGACGGTGCAGTTCGATATCGTCAGGACAGTTATCAGACATGGATTTCAACTCTTCAATAGAGCCGATAGAATGTCTGTGTCCGCAGGAGCACTCCCATATATTCAAAGGGGTTCCCCAATATCGGTTACGGCTGATTCCCCAGTCCTGCAGATTGTTCAGCCAGTCGCCGAAGCGGCCTTTGCCGATGCTCTCGGGAATCCAGTTAATAGTATTGTTATTGGCAATCATCCGGTCCTTGACAGCAGTCATCTTAATAAACCAGGAATCTCTCGCATAGTAGATCAGCGGCGTGTCACATCTCCAGCAATGGGGATAGGAGTGTTCAAAGGGCAGCGCCTTGAACAGCAGGCCCTTTTCTTCCAATGCCTTGAACACCTCTTTGTCCGCGTCTTTACAGAACATGCCGGCCCAGGGAGTTTCCTTTGTCATCTCCCCCTTGGTATCTACCAGCTGTACAAAAGGCAAATCATATCTCCGTCCTACGTTGGCGTCATCCTCACCGAAAGCAGGAGCTATGTGTACCACGCCGGTACCGTCAGTAAGCGTAACATAGGTATCGCAGACAACATAGTAAGCCTTCTTATCCGGATGGACAAAGTGAAACAGCGGTTCATATTCTTTGTATTCCAGATCTGTGCCCACATAGGACTCCAGCACCGTATATTCCCCTTCAATCACAGAATCCAGCAGGGCTCTGGCCATAATATAGCAGACGCCCTCCTCCTTCATTTGGATCTTCACATATTCCTCTTTGGGATTGACGCAGAGAGCCACATTGGAAGGCAGTGTCCAGGGAGTCGTTGTCCAGGCCAGAATATAGGTATTCTCCTCGTCCTTTACCTTAAATTTGGCAATAGCGGATTTCTCCTTTACATCCTTGTAGCCCTGGGCTACCTCATGGCTGGAAAGAGGCGTTCCGCATCTGGGACAGTAGGGCACGATCTTAAAGCCCTTGTACAGGAGCCCCTTATCCCAGATCTGCTTCAAAGCCCACCACTCTGATTCAATAAAGGAGTTGTGATAGGTCACATAAGGGTCGTCCATATCCGCCCAGAAGCCTACCGTAGCAGAAAAGTCCTCCCACATCCCCTTGTATTTCCATACGCTTTCTTTGCATTCTTTTATAAAAGGTTCCAGCCCGTACTGCTCGATCTGCTCTTTCCCGTCCAGACCCAGTTTCTTTTCTATTTCCAGTTCCACAGGCAGACCGTGGGTATCCCATCCGGCCTTTCTGATAACCTTGTGTCCCTTCATGGTCTGGTATCGCGGAATCATATCCTTGATAACTCTGGTGAGCACGTGGCCGATATGCGGTTTCCCGTTTGCCGTCGGCGGGCCGTCATAGAAGGTAAAAGGTTCTCCACCCTTACGCTCCTCGATACTCTTCTCAAAAATCTTCTCATCCTTCCAGAACTGCTGAATTTTCTTTTCTCTCTCTACGAATTTCAGATCCGCAGGTACTTTATCGTACATTTTCACACCTCCGTAAAAATAAAAGGCTCCGTCCCATGTATAGGGACGAAGCCGTATTGCCTCGCTGTACCACCCTGTCATACATTCATATGATGCTTCGTTACGGGAAGCTCCGTCTCAGCTTATTCACAGACGGGCTCGTCTGCTTTCTGCCTCGCGACTCGGGAAGTGATGTTCAAAGTAGCCTACTCCGCACGGGCTCTCACCGTCTCCCGCTCGCTCTGGCCTTTCCGCTGCTCCTACTGTCTCCGTCACTGTCTTTCTGTGGGTCTTCTTTTCGGTAAAATTATAGTATACCCGTCCGGAAAAGTCAACACGGCAATTGCCGAAAAAAGCGCACAAAAAGAGCAGGCCCACGGGGTCACCTGCTCTAATTGCGAATTACTGCGTAAGCATTCGTCAGTTACCTGTTGTAAAAATCATCAGACGCGCAGGACTCTCCTTTCCTGTTGCATCCCCCCTGACCTGTCACTCCCCCTCGATCTAGGTCATCTAATTTTCCACTCTCTCCCGAAAAGTAACTAACAGCTTATCAACCAGTGCATAGTTGACAGCGTAATGCCGTCTGTGCTGTCCCTCTTCCTCCTCGTACAATACGATGTCCTTTTCTCTCAGTGACTGGAGAATGGACAGGAGCGTGTGCTTGGCGATCGATGTCCCCCTGTAAATATCGTCAAGCACACAACCGGGATGGTCATACACATAATCAAATGTGGCACGCCGGAATTTCGTCTTAAGCCTCAGGGCTACCCATAGGGGCTGATTCGCCGGATTCTCCCATAGTCCGGATTCCAAATCATTTTCCTGTTTCATAAGCTCCTCCTGTCCGGCACACATCAGGACGCAGTGTAGGTACAGTAATCGTATTCTTCTATACGGTCCGAAGCATCATTGGTCCCGTACAGATAGAGTACCGCCTTTACCCTGTAAGAGCCCGACACGGTCAGGGTCATGGAATGGGTAAACTCATTCTGTAACGCAGTTGTCTCATCGATCCACCCGCACTCTGAAGGAACAGAGCTGGCAGCTCTCCACACTCCGTCCACATAGCGCTGAAGGAATGTGTACACCGCCGCCGAAGTGAGATTGACACCTGCAACATAGCCGACCTTAGCCGTCAGACGGCTTCCACTTAAAGATAAGTCGGCCCATGTACTAAATGCTACCGCATTCATGGGCGCTACGGTTCCGCCATCAACATTCTGGGCCCCCAGCGGCAGCATGTTGAAGGACAGAGTCAAAATCAATACAGACAACAGTAATCCTTTCAAAATTTTGTTCATTTCTGAACCCTCCTGTGAAATAGATAGTACGGAAAATTTTCCGTCCACCTATATAACAAAACAGGATCGCAAATCTTGCACTGGTTTACCGTTATTTCATTGTTTATTTACATACTTTCCTATAATTTAAGTTTTTATTTACCAACTTTAAATTATGTTCCTAATAATATTCAGGAGTTCTGCCTCACTGGCATCGCATCGAATCATATACACGGCATCCTCATCCTCCCAATATATAACACATTTTTCCATAGAATACCGGAACTTCTTGCCGCTGTAGGTAAGGGACTTGTATTTTCCCAGTTCATAGTCGATAGTGGAATGGGCATCCGTGTCATATCCGACCCGGTATAACAATAACTCAACCTCTTTTTTAAATTGAATCAGGGTACCGTTACAAGTTTCCGTCGTTTCTCCCTGCTGATAGCCCAGGGCCTCCAGACCGCTGACATAGTGCTGCAGCAGTGCCTCCCCCACCAGATGCTCCTGCTGATACTGCTCCAGATACTCCTTGGGAATCAAATCGACATGGTCCTTAAAGACCACTTCCGTCATCTCAAACATGGGCTCTCTTACAGCGTCAACAGACATGCCGACGGTAAAGAAAAACACAATGAACAGCAGGATGACCGCTGCAAACCGCTGCATATTGTTGCCAAAACTGATAATACGGCGCTTCCGCCTGCCCCTGGCATCCTTCTCATTGAGCCCCCGCATCAGCTTCGCCATGTTCTTTCGGAACCGGTCGGAGAATCTGTGCATCTTACGGATCTCCTCGTCGGAGGGCAGATGCTTCAATGTCTCGTGTGCGTAAATTTTCGAAGCTTTTTCTAAATTCACATTCCTACCTCTCTTTCTGCAATGATATTGTGAATCTCACCTATATAAATAATACATGCTTTAGAGAGATTTGTCCATTAGCTTAAAGAGCACTCTGGTTCTCTCAGAATTTATTATAATCCGATTGCTTGGAAATGTTAAGCAGCAATCCCATATTGATCATCATAATTGACAGGGAAGAGCCTCCGTAGCTGAAAAAGGGCAGCGACACACCGGTAACAGGCATGGAAGAGGTCACAACGGCGATGTTCATCAGTACCTGCACCGCAATGATAGAGGTAATTCCCGCGGCAGTAAGGGTTCCGAACCTGTCCGGAGCATGGATGGCGATTTTGTAGCCTCTCCAGATAAAGACACCGAACAGCGCCAGAACAATGACAACGCCCAAAAAGCCCAGTTCTTCGGCTAAAATAGAGAAAATAAAGTCATTGTAGGGCTCAGGCAGGTACAAAAACTTCTGTACACTCTGTCCCAGGCCCTTGCCGGTGAGTCCTCCAGAGCCTATAGCGAGCAGAGACTGCACCACCTGATAGCCGTCGTCGCTTGCATAGGCAAAGGGATTTAAGAAGGCCAGGACTCTGGTTCTTATGTATTCAAAACGAACAATTGCAAATACCGCCGCAGCGGCGCCGATTGCGCCGGTGGCCAGAAAATAGCGCAATTTTACCCCGCCCATAAACATGAGAATGATGCACACAGCCGCAATAATAATGGCGCAGCTGATATGGGGCTCCTTGGCCAGAAGCAGTGCGATGACACCGATGATGCCCAGACAGATGCCAAAGCCGACAATGGATTTCATGCGCTTGATATATTTGGTATTGGCAAAAAGATAGGCAAAAAGCAGCACTGCAGCCAGCTTCATGACCTCTGACGGCTGGAAGGTAAGGCCGCCCACACCCAGCCAGCGGCGGGCGTTGTTGAATTCCTTGCCGATACCCGGAATCAGCACGACACCCAAAAGCGCCGTGGCGGCAAGGAAGATGGGAATTGCATATCTTCCCATAATATGATAGTCGATCAGACTGAAGAAAACCATGACCATGATCCCTACGCCGGCCCACAGCAGCTGTTTCAGCAGGAGCGCATAGGAGCTGTGCAGCTTCACATAAGATGCCGCAGAGCTGGAGCTGAACACCATCATGGTGCCCATACCCAATAAGATCAATATGGTCAGCACAAGCCAGAAATCAACCTGCCGGTTTCTTAAAGTCATTCGCTTACATCTCCTAAATCCAAACTACAGCAGCACACAAACGCCTGCCAGAATACAGCATACCAGCGTGAACCCCCAGAATGCAAACACGACCTTCAGCTCCGACCAGCCGCACAGCTCAAAGTGGTGGTGTATGGGAGCCATTTTAAACAGCCGTTTTCCCCCGGTCTTCTTAAAATAGAGCACCTGCAGGATATCGGACAGGGCCTCTATAACAAAGAGCAGTCCTGCCAGAACAAGTATCAGCGGCTTCTGCATCACATTGGCACAGGCACCTATGGCTCCTACCAGCGCCAACGAACCCGTATCCCCCATAAAAACCTTCTCC